>NZ_AP025316.1:300000-437430 GCF_036492835.1 Fulvitalea axinellae
GTGATTTCTTAGGAGCGCAAAGGCTGATCAACAATGTCCGCCAGCGCGCTGGTCTTGGCGCCTTGATTCTCCCTACGGATAAGGCCGAAGCGGAGGACAAACTGCTCGAAGAGCGCGCCCGCGAGTTCGCTTTCGAGGGAAAACGTTGGTTCGATATGCTTCGCGTAGCCAAGCGAAACGAGTACGCCCGCAAGGATCTCCTTATCGAAATCCTTACCGAAAACGTATCGCCGTCGCAACTGCCGATCTGGAAAAGTAAGCTTTCGGACCCTTTGAGCTACTATTGGCCATTGCCGAGAGTAGAGGTGGAGAACAACCAGAACCTCAAGCAGAATCCTTATTACGAACAAACGGCCCGCTAGAACATGGAAATGATTGAAAGAAACATACTGTTCCGGAAGCTGGGTGCGTTCGCCGTCGTTTTCGCTTCGATGTGGGCTTTCGCCTCTTGTAGCGACGACGTGGACGAACAGTTCACCACTTCCGAGGAGCTGACTATCGTACAGTTCCTGAACCAAAACGATTCCATCTATTCGGATTGGGTAAAGGTGATTGAGAAATCCGATATCGAGGGATCGCTGAACGCATACGGAACCTATACCCACTTCGCCCCGACGAACAAGGCGATGGGCAAATTCCTTCAGGAATTGGGGATTTCGTCGGTGGATGATATGGAAAAAGACTTGGCCAAACTCGTGGCCCGCTACCATACTTTGGCGACCAGTTATCCGACCACGGCCTTCGAACACGGCGTTTTGGCCGATACCACCGCTTCGGGCGACCGTCTCAGCACTTCGTTCGGCGAAGGCGGATTACGTTCGATTATGGTAAACGACCAGTCCAAAATTGTTGGGCGCGACGTGGAATGCTCGAATGGTTTCGTCCACACGCTGGACGAGGTTTTGAGACCCGTTACCAAATCGCTTTATGATGTTATCAAAGCGAATCCCGATTTGGGGATTTTCGCCCAGGCATTGGCCGAAACAGGCCTTAGCGATACGCTGACAAAGATTACGGCCGGAAGCCGGAAGATGTACGCGACCGTTTTGGTGGAATCTGACGAGACTTTTAAGAAAGCCGGAATCAATTCATTTGACGAATTGAAAGCCCGCTACAGCGATACGCCGAATATGAAAGACAAAGCTAACGGCTTGTATAAGTTTATGCATTACCACTGCGTATCCGGCTCCGTTTATTCTTCCGATTTTATCAGTAACCTGTACCCGACTTTCAACGACGCGTTGATCAACGTCAGGATCACCAACGAGATTAGAATCAATCCGCTGGTGGGCGAGGACGATGTGGAGACGTCGAACGGACTGAATATGGACAAAGTCAATATTCCCGCTAAAAACGGCGTTTATCACTATCTCAACGACGTGATGCCGTTTTATCAGCCGGATCCGGTGGAATACGTGTTCGACCTTCAGGGAATCCGCGACATGCAGCCTTTCCGCAAGCCGTCGAACCACCGTAACGTTTATTTCCCAAAAGACCTGCCTTCTCTCGACATTCAGGGCAGTTTCGATTGGTTCGTTTACGAAGCCAACAGGGGCGGTTATCGCGGTCGCGACTTTTTCTGGATCGTTTCCTCTGGCTGTTCTATCGAAGTGGAAACCGATCCGGTTATCGCCGGCAAGTACGAGGTGTTTATCTCTTATGGCAAAGCCGGCGACGGCACCATTATGAAAATGTACGTGGACGGCGTGCCGCAGTCAACCTACATCGATTGCCACGGTGGCGGATATGAGGAAAAATCTTTGGGCGTATTCACCTTCGACGAGACGAAGAAGCACAAGTTCAAAGCCGAAGTAATCATCACTCCGGGCCGTACGGTAACGCAATGGGACGCCGTGATTTTCAAACCGGTGAAAGACTGACCGCGAGTATTCCATTTTTAAACAGGAATTAACATGAACAGAAATAAATTATCGAGACTGGTTTGGGCTTTGGCGGTCCCGTTGCTCCTGTCGGCTTGCGCCAAGGAGTGGGAAGACCACTACGAAGCCACGCCAGAGGGCGGAGAGCTGACGGTCTTGGCCCAGCTGAAGGCGTCGGGATACGGGGAATTTGCCGGGCTGTTGGAAAAAGCCGACCTGGCCGATAGCTTGGATATGGCCTCCAGCCCGTTTACGGTTTTCGCTCCGGCGAAAGGAAGCTTGGAAGCGCTCAAATCTTTGCCGGAAGCCGAACAGCGCAAAGCGTTGCGTTATCACATCAGCCCGAACTTGCTGTACGCTTATACAGTGGCCGGTGAGGAAGACCTTTTTCTGAAATCAAGATATATCAAAAACGTTAGGCTTAATAAAAAATCCGGCGTACTGACAGTCAATAATAACCTCAAGGTCACCAAGCCGGATATTATCTGCAAAAACGGGGTTATACACGAACTGGAAGCGCCATTGTTGCCAAACGACAACATTTACGAGGCTCTTGCGAAACTTGGCGACGAGTATTCGGTCCTTCGTAAATACGCCATAGAGCGCGACACTCTGGTTTTTGACAAAGAGCGGAGCGTGGCCATCGGCTCCGACAAATTCGGCCGTACGGTATACGACTCGGCTTGGAACGAGCGGAAATATTACTTTGAGCAGGTGGGCTCGATCGCCGACGAAGACGAGCGTTTTACCTTCCTCTGCCTTTCCAACGAAGCTTTGGAAGCCACTTACCAAGGTTTGGTCAAGCGCTACTACGGCGACAAGATCAACCTGCCCGCCGGTTTTGAGGAAGACAAAAAGCCATACGTTATCGAGACCATTTTGGAGTCGACCCTTGGCGTAATGGAATACGGAACGATCAAGGACGGCGACACGATCCGCCTGAGCAACGGGCGAAAACTGGTGCAAAGCGTTCAGGATTTCGGCGAAAGATCGGAACAAAACAGTAACGGGATTACGTATTTCCCTTCTTCTGTTCAGGTTTTGATGACCGACAGTATCACGACCGTCCAAAAGGCCGAGGTGGAATACTTTTCGGATTACAGGGCCGAGTTCTCATCCGTGGATTTGGGAATCGAAACGCCTAGCAGTGGCGGTAAACAGACTTTGCAGATCGTTTCGGAAGAAAAAGGTGCTTGGTTCGAATTCACGATCGAAGGCTTGGTGGCCGGAAAATACGCCGTAGTGGCCCGTCCGTGGGCTACAAAGTGCGGGACTTGCGAAATCCGTGTCGATGGCGAAATCCTCAACAAGGAATATAAGCCGCGTGTAAACTGGAGAAACGATGTGTTGGGCTTTGTGACTTTTGACGAATTCGGATCGAAGAAAATCCGCTTTACCATTACGGATGTCGATCGCTTCGAGGATAAGTACATGATGACGCTCGACAACGTGAGCTTTGTGCCCGTAGCGGAGTAATCTTTTTAATGATAATGAGATAGTTATGAACAAGTATATACACTTTTTCTTATCCGTTACTTTGGCCTTGTTGGTCGGCTTGCCGGGGGCTTGGGCCCAGGACGCCGGCCAAACGGTCAGGGGACGGGTGCTCGATGCCAGATCGAAGGTGCCTTTGGAGGGCATTAAGGTGACGGTGCCCGGCACGCAGGCCGAAGGCACAACCAACGCCGAAGGTGTTTACGAGATAAAAGTGCCGGCCAAATCGCCCGCGCTGGAATTCGTTTTCGCGGATTATCAGACCAAAAGGGTACACGTTTACGGACGTGAGACCGTTGACGTTTCGCTTTTCCGTATCGGCGAGTCGGTTTTGGGCGAGCAGGTCCATACGCTCGACGGCGACAAGCCTCTCAGGGGATTCGCCAACGCAGTGGCCGTTATCTCCGGCAAGGATATCGTAAAGCAGGGATACATTACCTTGGACCAAGCCATTCAGGGCATGGTGCCGGGCGTAATGGTGCGTAGCCGTTCCGGGCATCCCGGAGCGGGCGGTGATATGAGTATCCGCGGATTCGCTTCCATTAGCGGAAATTCTTCGCCGCTGATTATCGTGGACGGTTATATCTACGAAACCCGCTTCGGCGACGATTCCCCGATCGACGGATACCGTTCCAATCCTCTGGGCGGTATAAACCCCCGCGATGTGGAATCTGTGACCGTAATCAAGGACGGAACGGCCGGCTACGGAGCCATGGGCGCCAATGGAGTGATCATGATCGAGACGCTTCGTCCGGATTTGTCGAAAACTTCCGTAAACGTGGGCTTGTCTACCGGCACGGTGTTTAAGCCTGAATCTATGCCTGTGTTGGACGCTTCGCAATACAAAAACTACGGCTTGGAACAGCTTCAGAGCCAAGGCCTGACTTATGCCGAGATAATGGAGAAATATCCGTTTATGGTGGATCAGGCTGTTTTGGCGGAAAAACACCGCTACAGCCACGATACCGACTGGCAAGACGAAGTGTTGCAGGGCGGAATGTTCAACAACTTCAACATTAGCGTAGAAGGCGGTGACAACGTAGCCACTTACGCCCTCGCCGCCGGATACACTAGCAAAGACGGCGTAATCAAAAACACCGATTACGACCGTTACGATCTGCGCTTTAACGCCGACCTTAAGCTCTTGCAAAAACTTACGGTAAGGCCTCGGATCAATTTTGCGTATACAAATAACACTATGCGTGACCAGGGCGTGAATTCGACGGTGAACCCGTTTACCGCAGCCATGGCCAAGTCGCCGATTACCGGGCCGTTCAAGATGAGCGATTTCGGCGTGGCGCTTCCGCATTACGATCCTGTGGACGCCTTCGGGTTCAGCAACCCGCGCTCATTGGTCGATAACGTAAAAATCAGCGACGATAACTACCGCATGTTTATCGGTATGGACGCCACTTACGCCATCACCGACGCATTTAGGGTGGTGGTTTCCGGAAATATCGACTTTATGAAAGGGCGGATCAACCGCTTTATCCCGAAAACTGGCGTAGTGCCGCAGGTTTCGGGCGAGGCGCTTAACTCTATGGACGCCTTGGTTCGCCGTTATCTTTCTTACTATGGAGAAGGCCGTCTGGATTATTCGAAACTCTTGGCCAAAAGGCACTCGGTACGCTTGGTAACGGGCGTTCGCGTAAAAACCAGCGAATTCGAAAATGACTTGGGACGGGATATGAACTCCGCTTCCGACGAATTCACTACCGTCGGCCGTAGCGAGAAATTCGAAACCCGAAGCGTGTCGGGCGGAGAGTTGCTGAACAACTGGGCGTCATATTTTGCCAGAGGCAATTACGCCTACCTTGATAAATATTACCTCTCGGCTTCGGTATCTGTGGACGGATCTTCCCGATTTGGCCAAAACAATAGGGTAGGCGTCTTCCACGCCGTTTCCGGTGCTTGGAGAGTGTCGTCGGAGTCGTTTTTGAATAAAATCAGAAACCTCGACGACGCAAAACTCAGGGTAAGCTACAGCCTTACCGGCAATGACGATATCGATCCGAACGCATCTAGATATCTGTATGTAGCCAGTCCGTATAGCGATATTTCGGGCTTGGTTCGGGGAAATGTTTTTAACCCGAATCTTCAGTGGGAAAGCCATAAGCAAATCAACTTTGGCGGTGATATTTCCCTGTTTGGCGAAAGGGTCCGCGTTTCTGCCGATTATTTCGAATCGGAAATCACCGATATGGTGAATTATGCGCTGTTGCCGGTGGTTTACGGCCAGACTTTCTACGCCTCGAACGGCGGAGCGATGGAAAACAAAGGCTGGGAAATAGGCCTGAACGTCCGCGCTTATGACCGTGGCGAAACCAGTGTGGATTTCGGTTTTAACATTGCCAAATACGAAAATAAAGTAACCTCTCTGGCCGATAACAAAGCCACTCAAATCAGCGAGACGGGCGTTTTGGGCAAAGAACCGTATCAGTTGTTGGATATCAACGGCGGGCAAGTACTTACGCAAGTCGGCCGTCCGGTTAACTCGTTTTACGGATTCCAGACCGCCGGCGTATACACTACCAGCGAGCAAGCCGCCGCCGACGGTTTCAAGAATTTCAAAAAGGAATCTTTCCGCGGAGGCGATATCCGCTTTGTGGACCAAAATGGCGACAAGATTATCGATGACCGCGACAAAACCGCAATCGGATCTCCGCTTCCGGATATGTTCGGTTCTTTCCTGACCAATTTCAGGCACAAAAGGATCAGCGTACGGATGCTTTGGGATTTCGCCTACGGCCACGACGTGTTTAACTACACGCGTATGAAGATGGAATCGATGTCCGGCATGGGCAACCAAAGCGAGGCTGTGGCCAACCGCTGGCGCCGTGAAGGGCAGCAGACGGACATCCCGAGACTGGCCTACGGCGACCCGATGGGCAACGCTGCGTTTTCCGACCGTTGGATTGAGGACGGATCTTTTGCCCGCTTGCGCGATTTGACCGTAAGCTACGATTTCCGTTTGCCGAACAAGAAAATATTCCAAAGCGTAAACGTCTTTGCCTCAGGTCAAAACCTGCTGACCCTTACCGACTATTTGGGCGCTACGCCGGACGTAAGCCCAAGCGGAAACGTAATGCGCCTCGGCGCCGACTACGGAGGCGTTCCCTTCAGCGCTTCGCTCATTTTCGGGGTAAATATTGGTTTGTAATCGAAAAAGAGATACGGACATGAGAAAGAATTTTAAAATAACGATCATAACGTGCCTGCTATCCCTGATCGCGGCGCCGTTCCTTACTTCCTGCTCGGACTTCTTCGAGCCGGAACAGGAGCACGCCGTAAACAAGGACGATCGGTACAAATCGCTTTTCGATATTCAGACAGGCGTTCTGGGCGCTTATTCCAAGCTTAGGAATGTTGCGGAGCAGACGATCATTTTGGGCGATCTGCGCGCCGACCTTCTGCAAGTTTCGGAAAACTACGACGCCGATCTTTCGGAACTGGACAAAGTGACCGTGACCAAAGGGAACCGTTTTGTGGATTCCAGAGGGTTTTACGATATCATCCGCAACTGCAATGACATGATCGCCAATATGGACGGCGTGATGAAAAAAGACGCCGCCTTTACCGAAGTAGTCCGCGACGCCCACAAGGCCGAGATGATCACGCTTCGTTCTTGGGCGTATTTGCAGTTGATCCGCATGTACAAGGAAGTGCCCGTGACCAATCACGAGCTTGACCAAGTGTACGAAGGCGAGGAAATCTACGAAATGTACGACCGCTCCCGGATGCTCAACTGGCTGGCCGAACGCATGAACTGGGCCATACAGCAGGAGAGCCTGAATTACAGCAACTTCGAGGGCACGCTCTGGCGTAAGCAGTTCGTAAACAGAAAAAACCTCTTGGGCGAAATCGCCCTGGAATTGGGCGCTTACGGAGATGCCGTAAACCTGTTTATCGATACGATTGTCAATTTTGGCGGAGGCCAAAACAATAGCGACCTGAAGTGCGAAGGCTTTACGGGTGACGATTGGGAGGAAACCTGGTCTACATCCACAAGCAACTATTCGGAAAAGCTCTCCTATATTCCTTTCAGAAAATCGAACAAGCAGCAGAACGATTTGGAGATGTATTTCTCATCGAAAGGAAAAGGCAAATACCTGCTTCGGCCTACTGACAGGGTAATCGAGCTCTGGAAAGCGCAGGTACGCAAAGACGGAAGCTTGGGCGATCTGAAAAGAGGTCTTGGAGGTTCGTTTACCTCTTCGGAGTTTGACGCTGACAAAAAAGTCTATATCGATCCGGAAGTGAGCAAATACCAATTCGACAAAAAGCCGTTTGAGTCTGACGCTCAGGTGACTATTTACACCGCTTCAGACGTGCATCTGATGTTGGCCGAAGCCTTGAACCGTAACGGGGAGCACCGTCGCGCGTTGGGCGTGGTGAACAACAACGCCGACAACGTGACGGGAATAGATAAATCGGCCGGTATACGCGGCCGGGTGGGCTTGGAGAATATCGACTTGCTCAAATTCACGGGCTTGGACAAAGCCACGCAACTCGATTCCATGCTTGTGATCGAAGACGTGATCGTAAGGGAACGCGCTTTGGAGCTGGCTTTTCAGGGGCGCCGTTGGTACGATCTGATGCGGGTGGCGCGCCGCCGTAACGATCCGGACTTTTTGGCCAAGCGAGTGGCCGAACAGTTGGGCGACGAGGGCGAAGCTCTCAGGCAAAGGCTCCGCAACTCGGACAACTGGTACTTGCCGTTCGATATGTATGCCAACCAAGGCAATTGAGGGCGACCGTATTTTATAAATTGAGAAACAGAGTGTTATGAAAAAGAACGCTTATATCATATTGTTGCTTCTGGGGTTTTCGGCTTGGCTGGGCGCCTGCTCAAAAGACGACGGCCCGGACGAAGAGGTGAAGAAACCCAAATGGGAAATCACGACCAAAGAAGCCTCGGCGGTTGACATCTCAAAGGCCACTATTTCCGGCGAGGTGACTTCCAAAGGCATTGGGAATATCGAGAAAGTGTATTTCTCATATTGGGAACAGGGCAACTTGGCTTCTTTGAAAAAAATAGACAGCGAATTGGCCGAAGACGGCAAGACATTCTCGCTGGCGCTGGAAGAACTCAAGACCCTGACTACCTACGCCTACAAGCCGGTGGTGAAGCTGGAAAGCACATTGGAGCTTGAGGGCGAGATCCTGTCTTTTTCCACGCTTGTGGATGAGAATATTACCGAACCGGTGGTGAAAACCATGGGAGTGGATAAAATCTCATATCAAGGTGGCTTGATGAAAGGCGAGTTGGTATCCACTGGCGAGTCCAATTCCGTGGAATACCTGTTTGTGGTTTGGGAAGAGGACAAAGAGGAGCAAAACTTCGCCGCTACTTTGGCCGATGACGGAAAAACCATCGAAGCCATGCCTACGCTCAACCCGAATACCACTTACAACTACAAAGTGGTGGCCATAAACGAAAGGTTTATCGGTCAGGGGGAAGTAAAGCAATTCACCACCGGAAACCGCATTTACATTGACGTAAACGCCGACGGAAAAGGTGACGGCACCACTTGGGAAGACGCTTTTACGGAATTCACTTCCACGATTTCCAAAATCAAGGCTCCCGATCTTGAGATCTGGATGGCCGAAGGAACCTATTACGTAACGGGTCACGCCAATCTTTGGCAGGAGAATATCCGCTTTTACGGTGGTTTTGAGTCCGGAGCCGCAACGCTTAGCGACCGTGACCCGAAAGCCAACGAAACCGTAATCGACGGACGTGATATTCGCGGAAGCGGAAATGACATGATCAAGACCAATCGGGGTTCGTTGGAAAATCCGACATTGTTCGACGGCTTGATATTCCAAAACGGAAAAGGCGGTGACGGTGTGGCTCTTAGCGCAGATCGCCCTGTAGTGGTCAAAAACTGTGTTTTCCGTGAAAATGAGTCACGTTATGGAGGTGCGGTGATTATTTTCAGCACCAGCGCCACTTTTGAAGATTGTTTGTTTACGAACAATCACGCACGTGGCCATTCCGGCGCAGTGCTTAACGTACAGGGCGGAGGCAAGCGTGGCGACGAGATGAAAATCCTTTTCGAGCGTTGCAAATTTGCGGGCAATACGGCAAACGGTCGCGCTGGCGCCGTAGGAAACGAAAAACACGGCGGAGCGAGAGCCCCGTATTACAGCCCGATTTTCAGGGATTGCCAGTTTGTCAACAACAAGTCGAACAACGGTCAGGGCGGAGCGCTGTCAAATTGGTCGGAGATTTTCCCGCTTTACGAAGGCGTAAAAGTTTGGGAAAACGAGGGTGGCCATTGCCACGCCAATACCGACGGCGCCTGTGGCGGATTGATAGAGGAAGAGATACCTGTAAATTAGGTTTGGTGTATCGGAGAGGCCGGTAAATTGGGCTGGCCTTTCCCTTTTTTCACACTGATTCAAAAAAGAAAATGAGATGAAAAGATATACGGGAATATTTTTCTTGTTCTTCGCCGCGGTTCTTTTCGCTTGCGACGAAGACGAGATTGTCAAAGATTACAGACCGATAGAGGACTCTTACAAAGGCCAGCCGGTTTATGTGATGAACGATCTTTCGCACCATTGGAATCTGTTTCTCCAAAGCTCTTCCCAAGACGATGGGGTAAAGGGATTCGCTCGCTATCTGGATACTTCCAAAGGGCAATATATGCAGACCTCGTTGGGTAATTTGCGGGATTTGAGTCCGCTTGACGTTTCTATCCTGAACGTAATGCTCAACTCCGATTTCGTGGGCGGATATTCGCCGGAAGATATCGCTAACTTGAAATCCGTACCCGAAAATGGCGGAAGCCTTTGTTTTTTCTATTCTGGCGAAGCCAAAAAACTGGACGGCGTAAACACGTTGGGAGCGGAGTTCGGCTTTACGATGACGGCTGGAGACGTGGCCGTTCCGGTCAAAACCACGGGCGAGCTCGGCGCTTCGGGCACAGATGTGGCCATAGCGGGCAAAGGGGCAAAACTTACGCTTGCGACTCCCGCCGACTGGAAAATCGTGATGAAGGACGCCGCCGGCGAGGCTGTGATGGCTTACCAGGAGTCCGGTTCGGGAAAGGTTCTCGTTTCTGCGGTCAATATCTTCGGACAGGACGCCGACGGAAACCTCCTGAATGACGCTTTGGTGAAAGCGATGGTTCCGGAGCTGTCTAACGGAAAAATTGGGCCGGCTTCTAACAGTGTTTTATTGAAAAAAGTACTGGGCAAGCGCAATTTCGTTCAGGACAAAGTGACGCTTTTGACCAACGATTATCAGCAAAATTATGGTGAAGATTTGAGCGCTTTGCTCGATGACGCATTCAAGGGTGTGGATGACTATCTGGAACTTGAGGCTAAGAGCAATAAATTCAGTGTAGATCTGCTTTCTACAGACCAAAAGATAATCAAAAGCGCTGATCGTCTGAGTGTTGGTTTGTTTTATAGCGGTTATCCGGATTCTAAGGAAGGAATGGTTGAGCAGTTCATCACAGCCATAGCTGACAATTGGATGCTTTACAAAGACCCGATCGAGGACGAAGCTTTGAGAGTTTATCTTTCCGCTGTTGTCGCCAAATCGAAAGGACTTGACAGTGACAAGATTTTAATGCCGTATCTGGCATTGGCCAATGATCCTGCAAACGCTCAGAAGCTCAAGGAGTATGATCCTATAACCATGACGGACGAGCAAAAAGCAACTTTCCCCAAAGATCTCCGCCTGGCTAAATATATCAAGGCGTTGGTTGGCATAACTGAGGATTTCGGCCCGGAATCTTTATCAAAATACCTTACGATGCAGGACGAAGTGGTGCCGAAGTCGGAATCGTATGACTTTACCGGCCATGATGCCGTCTGGATTTGGGATAAATTGGCCAAAGACAAAAATGAAGACGCCGACCTGTTTCCGCTTTTCAACCAGATGGGCTATATGGCTAACCGCGATAAAGTAACCCTGCCAGCCTCACTCGGTGCCGATTATCTCGACCGCTCCGAGTGGGAAGTTATCTTCGCTTCCGATGAAGAAACAATCGGGGAGGGTAGTGCCAAAGGATGGGCCCGCAACGCGTTTGATGGTAATAAGGGAACCAATTGGCATTCGCAGTATAGGCCTAGTTCTCCGGGTTTCCCTCATGAAGTGCAATTTGATATGGGCAAAGAGGCCACGGTTATCGGTTTCTCAAAAGAAGGCCGAAAGCAATTCTTTAACGGCCTGATTGGCAAGTTTGCCCTTTACGTTTCCAACGATCTCGACGATTGGGGAACGCCCGTAGCGACAGGCGAGTGGAAGAAGGTGACTTACGACGAACTGGTAGTTTATACTACGGCCCAGAAAAAAGGCCGATACGTTCGCTTTGTGGCTCTCACGCCACTTATTGACCCGAACGGTGGTAATCAGGACCCGAAGGCTATGGTAATCTCAGAATTTAAGGTTATCGGTGTTGAAGAATAATAATGGAATAGGCAAATATAGTTCATTACCAACCCTTGGCTAGAAAGGGGAAAGGCCTCCGCAAAATGCGGAGGCCTTTAATTTTTTTAAAATAAGAATGTGTCGGCGTGTTATTTATGAAGCGCATTACTTGGCACTTAAAGTGTGGCCAAAATGCAAAAAGGAAGGATGTTTTTCAGTTTCTTAAGTGCTTTATGCATTTGGCTTCTGATGCGTTTGTTGTCAAGATCAGTTATCTGTTCTATTTCCTCATAATCAAGGCCCATCAGATACTTCATTTCCACAATTTCCCTTTGGCCTTTACTGAGTTGAGTAACAGCCTTTTTAATGATATATGGTAATTGTTCGAAGGTGTTTTCTTCGGATACCAACGGATACCTCTGTTTACCAGAACTTTCCAGTTGCTGAAGAGTCGCGTTATCCATCGTAAATTCCCGTTTCTTTTTCAGTGCCTGAAAGATGGTGTGCTTGAGCATCCCGCACAGATACGCGTTTATATTACGCACATTGGCAAGGGAATCGGGCTTGGTCCATAACGTGATAAACATCTCGTGTATACAGTCTTTGACAAACTCCGGGCTGTCATAGAGCTTGATGCCAAACCGTAGCAAAAGCGGATAAGCTTTTTTATATAAGTCGACGAATTTGGCGTACTCGTTTTGTTTAATCGATTGCAATGGTGGACGCAGTTGATTAATATAATTATTTGTAGAGCTTCTAAGCATATAAACTTCAATGTGTGTGTGAAAAATATAAGGTTCTCATTATCTGAGATCCTAAGAAGCTGGCTATGGGATAGAATCTTTTGGGTATTAATAGAAAGTGGTAGTATTTCTTAATACCCGATAGGTCTGTTTTATGATTCTAAAAACCAAAATGCTACGAACTAGATTCAACGTTCGGAGCGTTGTATTCTTTTTTTCTGTTCATGGGTGTGTTATAAATATAAAAATGACACTAAGTGTCTCAGTTAAATAGTTTGTAAATAACCTATTATATGAGTGTCTGCCGAAAGTGAATTGATGATTTTATCCACTATACTATATCATCAAATCCATCTTGAATGTTAAATACATCGTCTCAATTAATGTAGACTGGGGACTTGTTTTATAGTCGGTGAGTTAGGGACGCCTACGGATATAAAGTAAATGCTTTTACTGCCTGACCTGCTATTTTAAAGTGAATAAGCCATTGGATTTGTCATTTTACCCCTTCGGGGTTTTTCGTAAGTGTCTGAATAATAGCTTTTATAATCGAAGTTTCGACTAGGAAAAAAAATGTATAGATAGCGGGGGAATTCTGTTATCGAAAAAAGATTAAAAAATGGTGGTTTCATTTTGGCGGCATTCTCTTTGTAAAAGACACTACAGGTAGTTGTTGAAAATAAATAGGCTCTATTCTTTTTTTATCAAGAAAAACGGTATAAGTATATCAGGTTCGTGTATTTTTACTTTGTAAAGTGAGGTGCAGGTTTTAGTTTTTTATTTATTGTATTTATCAGTTGCTTATTTTTGGACTCTTCATAAGCCGGGTTTCGTAATAGTTAAGATTATAAATCTTATTTTTTTACAACGAAAGTATGTATAAACATATAATTTTAAGTGATAATAAAAGAATCTTTTATCTTTTATTAATACTCTTATGTATTCATATATACATGATATAAATTACTTATGTAATATATAGTCGGATTGATGGCTCCTATTTTTTGGATCGAATCAATCCGGCATGTATAAAAAGAATACACCGCTGTGGGAGGCGGAAAAAATGGATGTTTAACATAGAACCGACATGAAAAGAGATTTAATTTTTAGGCTATTTCCCTTGTCAGTCGCATTGGTGTGTGCGTCATTTTTAGGGTATGGACAGGAAATAACCAAAACACAAAAAGATGCGCTCGAATTGTTGTATGATCAATTGGACGGGCAGAATTGGCGGGGAGCCAACGATAAGCCGAATTTGATTAAAACATTGAAGGCAAATACGAAAAGTCCCCGAATCACACTCCATAAAGGGGGAGGGTTTGGACCGGAATTATCGTTATTGGATTTGTCGGGAAACAAGCTGAAAGGCAAATTGCCGGACGCTTTCTTTCTGTATAATCCTGATAACTACCCTGAATTTCCGGCCTCGTGGAATAAGAGACCAACTGTTTTTCGAAGGGATTTGAGAACGTTTGACTTAGGCCATAATTCCATAACCGAGGTCTCGGAGCAGTTTATGACACTTAACGGTTACGCAGGTCCTAAGAATATATTTCTGGACCATAATAAGCTGACGAAATTCCACATGAATTCCGATAAGAAAATCGTGAGCGGAAGCGGAATTGGCGGTTGGGGAATATCCGGAGTTCTTGACCTTAGCTCCAACGACATAACTTCCATTACGCAAGATGACCTCATGAAAGGGCTGTCGGATAATGCCATTGGAACCTATGTCACTGACGTCGATATTTCCAACAATAGATTTGATTTCCAAAGTATCAAGGCTTTCACCTATGCGGTACTTTTCGGGGCTAATGGAGCCAGAGCTTCTTGGGACGACAAGTATGTGATTACCGACATTACTTATGCTCCCCAAAAGAAACTTGGAGATAAGCAGGATGAGGTTTCTTTGGATAATGGCGCTGGCCATGAGATGACATTTTCTTTGCGCGATGGAGGAAACGCCTATTCTTGGCTGTTGAACGGAAAACCTGTTCCGGCTTCGGAAGGAAAGACCTTGAAATTGTTGGATTTCGGGCCGAACCAAGCCGGCATTTACACTTGTGCGGTAACTAACAGTGGCGTGCCCGGCTTGATTATCGAAAGTGTCGATTTTGCTGTTTGGGCCAAAAAATCAGGGAACCAAGCGCCAACAGCCCTTTCGATTAGCAATGACAAAGCCGTGGCCACTACGCCCGCTTTCAACATTGTGGGAGATTTGTCGGGTACCGATCCGGATGGCGATCCTTTGAATTTCCGTTTGGTGGATGATGAAAACTATCCTTACAATTTCAGCTTCAGAATCAAGGACGGAAAGACGCTCGTTTCTTCAGAGGAATTGTTTGAGCGGGATTTTCTCACGGAATATAAAATCAAAGTAGAGGCTTATGACCCTTATGGGGGAAAATTCTCAAAAGAATTGACTATCAAAAGGGTTGACCTTCCGGCGGGAGCGCAATTGGCGAATGAATTTAAGCTTTCTTCTTTTGACGTGTCGGAAAACGTGGATGAGGGAGAAGAGGTGGGTGTTCTTGCCTTGAATAAGTACTCTCTGCGTTGGCATACCGAAAACCGTAAGATCAATAGAATTGTAGAGCGCGTTGATTTGCTCGGTCAGTATAATTTGAGCCTTCCTTCGGGGCAAATGGACAACGATTTATTCGCCATTAAGGACGGTAAGATTGTTACGAAGTCAAAGTTTAATTATGAGCAACGCAAAGAATACAATGTCAGTGTGAAAGCCTCACACAAGGAAAGCGCCGAGGTTTTTACGACTCAAATTTTTACGATAAAAATCACGGATGCTAACGACGCACCATCAGTAGTGGCTTTGAGCAATAATATTATCAAGGACAAAGACGAGGCTGGAAAAATTGTGGGAACGTTGCTTTCCAGCGACGAAGACCCAGACGATGTCCGTTTTACTTTCTCGTTGGCTCCCGGATCGCCGAACAACAGTGCGTTCGCCGTTTCAAAACAGTTTTTGAAGACTCGAAAACAGTTGGAATCAGGCGTTTACGATTTGCAGGTAAGGGCCGAAGATCCGCAAGGCGCATACGTGGACCAGCCCCTGAAAGTGGTGGTTTTGGAAACCAATGACGAAGGAGAAGTTACTAAAAGTACTCCTGAGATCATGTATATCGAAGACTTGGCCCTGTCGGCTGGGACGAAAAGCTACGTACTGAAAGGCTACTCTACATCCGACGCCAAGGTGCAGTATAGCCTAGTGGAAGGATCGGATGCCGTAAGTGTTGACGGCGCCAAAGTGACGATCCTTGCTGAAGGAAGCGCCAAAATCAAAGCGGCGGTAGCGGAAACAGACTTGTTCCTTTCCGCCGAAAAAACCTTCAACGTTACGGTAAATCCGGCGACAGTACTTACACCAACTGTGATTACCAACTTCGGAAATAAAGTATTGCCGATAACCGAAGGAACGTTTGGCTTGTCAGCATACACAAATTCTGATGCCAAGGTGCGTTACGAGGTTTCGGCTGGCAACGATGTGATAAGCATTAACGGCTCTTTGGTGACAATGGTCAAAGCGGGTAACGCTACTATTCGTGCGTATGTGGAAGCATCCGAAAACTACGCGGCCACGGAAGCGACGGCCAATATTCGGGTAATTGCTGATGGTGAGGTGTTTACTACCGAAATACTAGGCTTTGAGGATATGATCAAAAACATGGGTGACGAAGCCTTCCCGCTTTCCGCCTATTCCGACTCGCCAGCCAAAGTCAGCTACGAAATTATGTCCGGTGCGGACGTAGCGGAGATTGACGGAGTGAAAGTGAAAATTCTTGCGCCGGGTTTGGTGGCCATTCGAGCTTACGTCGATGCGTTGCAGAATTTTTCGGCTGCGGAGAAAACCGTTACCCTGAGAGTTAATACCGTGACGGAAATCGGTAAAGACGGAGAAATCACTTTTTATCCGAATCCGGTAACGGATATTCTGAAGATAAAAACAGAAGCTGGCTATAATTCAGAAGCTAGCGTAACGGTGTTTGGGCAAGACGGGAAACAATTGCTCTCTACTCCGGCTGTAAACTCCGAAGGCGGAGAATTTTCGGTGGATCTTTCGTCGCTTTCGCCTGGTATTTACCGAGTTAGATTGACTACTGACAAAGGGACTTTGGCTTCTACCATTGTAAAAAAATAGGAGCCTGAAATAGTATAGTGTTTGGAATATTTCAGAACAAAAAAAGACCGTGGCGTATTCCCGTCACGGTCTTTGATTTTCTTAAAAATGAATAATCTTATTGAACTTCCTCAGCTTCTATTTCTTCAGTATTCTCTTCCGAGCTCTTTTCCACTTGATTCTCTTCTGGAATCTCTACAATTTCGCTCCCTTCTTCCGAATCTTCTGTATCTAAGTCAATCATTTCGGGTGCTTCAGGTTCCTCAGGAATAATTTCGAGAGCTACTACTCCTATTTTTACTGTTTTGGTTCCTTTCGGAAGGCTAAGCGTGTAAGTTCCGGGCCAAAGCATTTGGGCTTCGTAGTTGTTGTCGTTTACGGTGAATTCGTATTTTCTTCCCGAATTCATCGAAATCACCAAACCGCGCTTCGTTTTTCCGCTTTCGGCAAAGCTTACAGTCGCTTCCAGCTCGGTAGCGTCTTCGTTGGTTTTCAGTTCTTTGGTCCAGCAATCAAAACCGCCCGTAACCGTGCCTGGCGTAAAGTACGCTTGATGCCAGCTAAGCGCCGGCGAGACGTAACCCGTAGCTCTCGGATAGCCGAAACCGCGGCCCGTTTGCGGAAGATAATGCCCGTAAACGTTATGCGAAGAAGCCGTTTCCTCGCTGAGCGTGGTCAGCGCCGTTTCGGCTATTTTTGCTGCGAATTCCGTTTCGCCCAAGTCCAGCATACTTTTCCAGAAAAACCATTGGTGCGCGAAGCTCACCGCACCGTTCCACCTGCGGTCCGACTGGCAATAGGAGGCGCTTTGCGATACGTTCCGCAAGCCCGTTGGCGACCACAATTCACTTTCCGATTTCAGGTTGGCCAAGATCGCTTTGGTTTGGCGCTTGTCACATTCGCCTGTGATAATCGGATAGGCGCCGTCCAGCCCCATATTCAGGTTTTCGCCCTTGTCGTTGCGCAACACCCCGATCGGGCGCTTGTTCTTGCTGTCGTGTACCAAGTAGCCGTAATAGCCCGAGGCCTTGTCCCAAGCATTATCGTTCAACCCTTTGGATAGTGTTTTTATGTTCTTGTCGAATTTCTGCTTGTCGTCCGATTTGTTGAGCATATCGGCAGCTTGCTTCATTATTTTCGAAATTCGGATCAAATGAGCGGGCAAAATCGCCGGAGCCGTTTGTCCCAAAAGCACTTTATCCTTGGCGTAATCCTGAGCCGGATAATCTGTCCATCCACCTGAATTGTCGGTGTAGTCCCAAGGGAGCGGAAGACCGGTGTCGGTCATTTTAACGCCACCTTCGCAGAGGAAATCATAGTAGCGGAGCAATTTGGGATAAAAATGACGGAGCAAATCCCAAGAATGTGTGCTGTTCCAAAGCTCTTGGTAAAGGTAAAACTGCGTAGGGACCAAAGCGCCTTGGTGTACGAAGGCCGAAGCGCGATTTTCTTGCGCAAGATACGTTTCCAGCAATTCCACAGCCCTTTCGGTGTCCGTCTGCGCCAAACCGATTCCGGTTGTTCCGGCGGTCCAGGTGTCTAGCCCATTCGTTTTTCCGAAAGAAGCGTAGCGTAAAATGTTGCTTTTCGGCCCGAAAACCGGGAAAACGATATTGGTACGTGCGGAGGCCAACAGTATTTGCGCAGCTTCGTCGTGGTTCGGGCGTTCCGGCGCAAGGCTGTCGAATACGACAAGCGAATCGGCTACGAACTCTGGGCGGACAAACGCTTTGCGGAGATCGCTTCTTGTTTCCTCGAAACCTTGCTTGTCGGCTTGGGCGTATCTGTTGAGCAGACGTTCCACATCGGTTTTGTTTCCGGCGAACACCAGCGAGTAAACCACTTTCGATTCTCCCGCCGGAACCGTAACGGGCTTGAGGGTAATAAGTGTCAAATCACCGCCTTGTCCGCTTTGCGTGTTTTGGTTGATATCGTCGCCTTTGCGAATACTGCTCACACGCCCGGGACCGTACCAACGGATTCCGTAAAAAATTTCGCTCTGCGGATATTTCAGCGTGATATTGCGGTCATCGGTTTTCCCGATTTCAGGTTTCGAGGCCCTTGAAGTGGGCGATATTTTCACATCGCCGAGTTCTTTCTTTTCGCAGATGGCGATACCGTCAAGGACAATTTCGCCTCCGTCTTTGCCAACTTCCACCGCAATCCAGTATTTGCCTGCTACCAACGGAGCCATTTCAACGTTCAGGTTTTGGAAAGATCCGTTGCTGGCTATCTTAAGCTTTTTGCGAAATCCCGTTCCCTTAATTGTCAGGGCCGCGTTTTGTCCTTCGGCCACTTTTAGCCGGAGGCTCATAACAGGATAGCGGTAGTTTTGAGGAAAATTGATAGCGTAGATCAGGCGGTCGCCTTTTTTCTTTCCGAATCCGCGGGCCAAAGCTGTACCGTTTACGAATTCGCTACTTACGATTTGGCCTTTGCGCCACCCGTGTGGAACGAGTTTGTCTTCGGGCGTTTCGTTTTTCTTTTGTAAACGCTCGTAGTCCATACCGTCTACCCAGAAACCCGTTTGCGGAAGGGAAATCGTGGCCGGAAGAATCTCGGGCAGATTCATGGAAGAGAGCAGATTCAGCGAAACGCTCTCGGGCAAATCCCCGGAGTTTACGATCTCCGTACGTACCAGCCGTGCGTTGTCTTCCAATTTTTCGTAAGAAACCTCGGCGTAAAGTTTAGCGTAAAGCTGATGGCGAAACGCGTAATGCGAAAGGTCCGAAGTAGCTTCCCATGGGTAGTATCCGGAATCCTTGTTCACGTCGGGCAGTTGGGCGCTTCTTCCGAAGATGTTTGGGAAAACGCTCAAGTCGAAGCGTAGGCCTTTTTCGTAGTTGGCGATATGGGAAATGCCTGCGTATGTTTTGGAGTATGGACCCCAATCGGGGAGATTGATTTTTTGTCTTTTCTCCAGTTCTCGGAAGTAGCCGGCGTCGGGCCGAAATGTTTGGGCTTGGGCCCCAAGGCTCCAGAGGAGTAAAAGCAGGAGGATAGATCGTGTGTGTTTCATCGTGCGCTATGCAAGAAAAAAGAAAGTTGAAAATTTACCTTTACAAAGGTTCTTGCAAATTTCAGCATATGTAAAGACTCATGAAAGCCTGACCCGGAAATTCCTGTAATTATTTGTCTAGAACTGGTGATTAAAGCCGTGTTTTTTAGACGGAAGTGCATCTTTTGGCTTTTGTGGGTAAATTGCGTGTCTAAGCATCGGTTTTACTATGCTTGGCGGGCGTTTTGGCCAGCGGTAGAATATTTCCTTTAGGCCGGCGCTTCGGATTTTTCAATTCTCAATACAAGGAAATTATGCTTAAAGGATTTTTGAGTTTGGTATTGTCCCTTACGGTGATGGCGCCCATGTTGGCGCAATCAGCCAAGGACAGAGGACTAGAGGCCATTACCGAAGGCTCCGTGCGTGGTGCGCTGGAATATTTGGCCTCGGACTGGTTCGAAGGACGCGAGGTTGGGCGCCGAGGATCGTATATGGCGGCGGCTTATATCGAAAGCGTTTTCAAAACGCACGGCCTTGAGCCCGCTGGCGATGATGGAAGTTATTTTCAGAAAGTAACCTTGACAGAATACAAACCGGGCGAGAAGCAAATCTTGTCGGTAATCGGTAATGGAAAGCAAATCGATTTCGCCCACAAAGTGGACTTCAGCGTTACCTTGCCGGAGGTTGGTGGCATTTATGAGGCGCCCGTAGTGTTTGTGGGCTATGGCATGCCCGATGATTTCGAGAAAGCAGACGTTTCGGGTAAAGTGGTTTTCCGCCTGAAAGGTTTTCCGGGCCAAGCCGATACCGCCTCGGTAAGCTATAAAAAATACAAACCGGCGGGGGCAAGAGAATTACGTCGTGACAAGGACAAAATGGCTTTTGATGCGGGCGCTGTTGCGATTGTGGAGTTTGACCCTTCGAAAGATATTACCAAACGTTGGGCTTCTAATTTGCCTTTTAGGGTAAATGGCAAAGACTACGAGGGAGACAAAATTCGGGAATCGTTTTATGAGACAAAAGTAAAGTTGCACGGCGATACGTTGCGTCCAGAATTGCCGGTGGCGACGGTTAGCGCCAAAGTGGCAAACGAATTGGTATCTGGAAGTGGAATTAGCCTTAAAGGTTTCGCCAAGAAAGCGGAAAGCGCCTATAAGTTTAAAAAAGTGAAACTCGGGAAGAGTATTCGCTTGCAGACCAGCGTAGATTCTGAAATTGTGGTGTGCAGAAACGTAATTGCCAAAATTCAGGGCAAGGACGCTACGAAAACCGTAGCAGTGGGCGCTCATTACGATCATTTGGGCAAACATGACGGTTATATCTGGAACGGTGCCGATGACAACGCTTCGGGTGTAACGGCGATTTTGAATATTGCGAAAGCCTTTAAAGCTTCGGGCCAACAGCCGGACAAAACGATTTTGTTCACGGCTTGGACTGCGGAGGAAAAAGGCCTGAACGGATCGGAACACTTTCTGCGAGAGGCGGACCGCAACGGTTTGGAGATCGAGTATTATTTGAACTTCGACATGATCGGCCGGAACAGCTCCTGGGATCCGGAAGGGAACAAATGTATGATGCTGTACACCAAGGCCTTTCCGATTTTTGAGGAAACCAATAAGAGAAACAATAGCGGATACGATTTGAATTTGGACGTGTCGTACAGCAGAGTGGAGCGTCCGGTAAATGGCAGTGACCAAGCGAATTTCGCCCGTAGGGATATTCCGATTTTCTGGTTCCATACTTGGGGCCACCCGGATTATCACCAGCCGACTGACCATTCGGAAAAAATCAATTGGGACAAAATCATTAAGATCATCAAGGTGAGCTATCTGGATGTTTGGGATTTGACCAACGAAGGCGTGACGGTGCAGTAAGCATGTGTTTTTCTGGTAAGAGAGGCGTTATGATATTCGTAACGCCTTTTTTTGTGCTTATGTGTCTCGTTCTGAAAGGTCTCGCTTCATGATACTTGGCTTCCGTTACCCTTTTAGATAATTTTGCGACGGTCGCATCGTAAAGTGAGTATGAATCGAAGAATACTATCCCTTGCCGTTCCGAATATCATCAGTAATGTTACCGTCCCTTTGCTGGGGCTGGTGGATATGGCGCTATTGGGGCATCTGGAATCGGAGGCCTATTTGGGAGCCATTTCTTTGGGCGGAATGGTGTTTAACCTGCTGTATTGGGGTTTTGGCTTCTTGCGGATGGGTACCGCAGGCTTTTCGGCCCAAGCTTTCGGAAAAGAGGATTGGGACGAATCGGGTTTGGTAATGGCCCGTTCATTGTCGTTGGGTTTGGCTATCGGTATCGGCCTGATTCTGTTAAGAACACCGATTGGTAATTTGTCTTTCGGTCTTTTGCAAGGCGGGGAGGACGTATTGCGCTGGGGGCGTTCCTATTACGATATCCGGATTTTTGCGGCGCCGGCTACCATCGGCACTTACGCTTTGGTAGGTTGGTCCGTGGGAATGCAAAATACCCGTGTGCCTATGGCCGTAACGGTGTTGAGCAATGTACTGAATATAGTTTTTAGCGCAATTTTCATCTACGTTTTCGACCTAAAGTCCGATGGGGCGGCTTACGGTACGGTGCTGGCGCAATATGGCGGGCTTATTTTGGGCGTTTACGCATTACGAAGAAAATACGCCTTTGCGTGGAAGTGGCCTGATTGGGGGAAAGTGCTGGAACGTGTGGCGCTGAAGCGTTATTTCTCTGTCAACAGGGATATTTTTATCCGTACAATGTGCCTAATCGCCGTATTCAATTACTTCACTTACGCTTCGGCAGGCTTGGGCGATACGCTGTTGGCCGCTAACGCTTTGTTACTTCAGTTTACGTATTTCTTCTCTTATCTGATCGACGGATTCGCCTTTGCGGCGGAAGCCTTGGCGGGACGATATATGGGCGAAGGAAATCTGGATAAAGTTAAACAAGCTGTTAAAGTGCTGTTCGTTTGGGGACTTGGCCTTTCTTTGGCCTTTAGTGGCGTGTACGCATTGGCGGGAGAAGGGATTCTTTCTTTGCTGACATCCAATGCTAAGGTACTCCAAGCTGCTCATCCATATTTGATCTGGACATGGCTTATCCCGATTCTGGGCTTCGCTTCTTACTTGTGGGACGGGATTTTTATCGGGGCCACGGCCGGCCGGCAGATGATGTTGAGCATGATGGTCGCTTCGTTGCTGGTTTTCTTTCCGGTGTATTTCTCCCTGAAAGGAATATGGCCAAATCACGCTTTGTGGGCGGGACTTAGCGCTTTTTTGTTTGCGCGTGGTGTACTGCAAACCTTTATGGCGAAAGTTGCGGTATATGGGAAGTTAGAGGCCGTTCAGAGTAAATAAACTACTCGGAAATGATTTAATTGTCTAGGATTTAAAAAAATATTATTCTGGATCACACTCTTCCCGAATAAAATAAAAAGATAGACTTAGGGTTAAATCCAAAGCAGCTTACAGGCAAAAAAACCGTTTGAGGACACTCATCATCTTTATGATGGGTTTTATCAAACGGTTTTTTCTGTTCCGGATTAGGGGACAGCTAAAGTGGAATGCCTGCGAAATCGGTTTGCGAGGCTTCGATGCGGAGGTTTCTGATTTTGTGGCTATGGTCAGAGATAAGGGCGCGGAACTCAAATGGGCAGTCAACGCAACGCTCTCTGCTGGAATATACGGGACGCACCATTAGGTCGAAGCATCCGTAACCGGCCACTTCACGGAAGTCTTCGTCGTTGATGGGGCCTTTTTCGTCGATGTGAATATGCTTGATGAGGGTCATTTCAATACGGCCCTCCAAGGGAGTAAAGGCGGGGAGTTGTTCGCGGTCTAAAAATTCATAGATGGCTTTCGTCATTCTTTGTTCATGTAGATTCATGGCTTAAAAGATTATCGTGATCACTTGGTTTCCTTTGCGTATCACACCGCAAAGTTGATTCCCAAAATGATCTCCAATACTTTTTTAACCAACAATCTTTACTGTGTTCCATAGTGTAAGGTACGTTTTCCGAAGGATCGGAAGGGGTGTTGTCGGAAGGCTCGAAGTGATGGAGTACGGTTTTTATTTCGAAGAGTTCCTCAAGGCCGGAGAGGAAAAAACGGGTCGGATTTTTTTGGCTTTCCATAGTGACAGGTTTGAGGTTTGTTGTTGAAAATATACCTTTTAATATTCTTTATATCAAAAATATAAATCTAATACTTTCAAAAAACATATTATTTATTCTCTTATATGGAAAATAAAATCGATATAGGGTTATAATTTGACAAGCTTCGACCTTCCTGTATTTTTCAACGAAGAAAGATATACGCATACCGGTTATCATTTAAGAATATGAACACCTTTATCGACCGATAGCTTTTCGTTTTGGTTATGGCCGGTAATTGCAGGTCGAATTGATTTTGGCCGTTTTTCCTTTATCCGTCTACAATAAAATTTCCTTAAAAAATATTTTTCACGGATAATATAGTACTGGCTATATCGATCGGTTTGCGTTGTGCCTAGACGCTTATTTTTTAATCAGAAAATTAATCGCTTTGAGTGTGGAATGAGTCTTTCTTGATTATCGTGTGATTTCATCCCAGAAATAGGGGCGAATGCCTTATTAAGGGGGTAATCGTTTAGCTTAGGGTCTACTTTAGTAGGCAGGTGATAATATTGAATATGAAATAGCCGTATTTTTTTGTCATTAATTCATTTAATCACATACTTTAAGACTCCTTTTTAGACGACTTCCCATGTTGGCTTATGGGGAAGTCGGTGATTCAGTTTGTATAAACGATTTAGTATTACGGAAATAGTGTGGAGTTTCCGTGATGCGTAATGGTGTTTTGGAGGTGGCTTAACTACGAGCGGAACTGTTTATGAGAAAATTTTAAGTATAGGCGCCTATGTATGGTGACGATTTCTATCTGGAAAGGTTAAGGGAAGGAAGCCTGGTCGCTTACGAATATTTCTTCAATCGCTATAGTGGCGTGTTGTTCGGGTATGCTTTTCACTTGCTTCAGGACAGACAGGCGGCGGAAGACCTGGTGCAGGATGTATATTTAAAACTTTGGAACAATAAGGCAAAGCTGAGGCCCAGTGCGTCGTTGAAACCGTATCTTTTCCGTAGCGCTTTTAACGCTTATATGGATATGCGCAGACATTTGGCCGTAAGGGAGAAGTTTGACCGGCGTTTTTTTGTGGAACCGGAACGGACATCGGACGATAACGCCGATAGTCCCATGATAATAACCGAGATGGGCGAGCGCATAACGGAGGCTTTGGATACTTTGACCGAGAGCCAAAGGGCCGTTTTTGTGAAGTGTAAGATGGAAGGAAAGAAATATAGTGACGTGGCAGAAGAAATGGGGGTCTCTATAAAAACCGTGGAAGCCCATATGACCAAGGCTAAGAAAAAGTTGGGCGTCGCTCTGCGTGATTACGCTCCGGCAATAACGGTTGTGTTGTTGTTGGGACGTGATTTTTTATGATTGAAAAATTATCGAACACCTTTGCGGATCAACTTTGTGAATTTTTTTTGAAAAAAGGATTAGGGTAAAATTAAATCTTGCCGTAATAGCTTTCGGACAGGCTAAAGGATATGATGAAAGACGAACGGATCAGGTTTTTGGCAGATAAACATTTGTCAGGCCAATTGGGGGAGGAGGAGCTAACTGAGCTAGGTGGTCGTCTGGACTCGGATCCGGATCAGGCCGAAGTGTTTGCCGAGATGATGTCGGAGGCCTTTGCCGGAACTGATGCTCCTGCCGGGCTTTGGATAAAGTTAAAGGGCCAAGCCCAAAAACGGGAGAGAAGAATAAAGCTAAGGCTTTGGCTAGGCAGAGTGGCGGCGGGCTTGGCCTTGTTGGCCGTGGCTTTTGTCGGCTATAGGTTTGCCGCCGATAAAGCGATGGAAGACTCTCGCCTTGCGGAAAGCCAAGAGGTGGAACTGTTGCTGTCCGACGGAACCAAGGTGCCTTATAGCGCGCTGAAAGACAGTTTGTCTGAGGTCTCCGGGAAAGGTTTCATCCGTAGTCTTGACTCCGGGAGTACGCTGAATTACGAAAAAGACGGTTTCCAGAGCCTTAAAGAGACTTATAACACGATTAGGGTTCCTAGCGGTAAGCGTTTTGCCCTTCGTTTGTCGGACGGAAGCAGGCTTGTTCTGAATTCCGAGACCGAGGTTCGTTATCCGGTGGTGTTTAAAGGAACGGAACGGAATATCGAACTTTTGGCAGGAGAGATATACTGTGTTATCGCAAAAAACAAGATACGGCCCTTTCATGTAAGTACAGACCGTTTGAAGCTAAGGGTGCTGGGGACGGAGTTTAACCTGAGTGCTTACAAGAACGAAAATATTAGCCGGGCGGTGTTGGTGGAAGGTAGTGTCGGTATTCTGCCCCGCGGTTCGTTTTATGACCCTAAAAAGGCCGTAGTGCTAAGTCCGGGACAGGCTTTGTCTTATAACCGAACGACAAAGAAAGTAATCAGGAGCAATGTGGACGTAGGGCTTTATACGGCATGGAAAGACGGACGGTTCGTATTCCACGATATGCCGCTGGACGAAATTTTTGGAAGGGTGGAGCGCTGGTACGGCGTAAAGATTAACAGCGAGTTCCGTTTGCCGGGCGAACTGTATCGCGGAGAGCTTGATGAGGAAACCGTGGATGATGCGATGGAGGCGCTGTCGTATCTTTGCGGGTTCAAATACAAAAAAGATTCAGATGGTTTTGTCGTATGGTAACCTTTTGGTTTTTAGATATTACAGGCCTTAATCCTGAGTCGGAATAGTTCAAAATAATAGCCTATTAAAGTTTTTAGAGGCTAAAAAAGAGGGGAATATAAACCCGAATAAAATTTTTTATTAACCAAAAAAGAGAAAGGAGGTCTATAGGCGAAAGAAAACTTACAGATCCACACCTAACCAAATAACAAGAGGCGGTTGTGGGACCGCCCCTTGAGGTACTTTTAGATTAAAGTTCCATTATTAACTTTCTAAAGATATGAATGATTTTTACAAAACTCCTTTCGTTTTACGGCGAAAGGCAGGATTTCTTTTGTTTTTATTTTTGATGATTACCATTGTCAGCTCATCGGCAGTGGCCGAAAAACGGATAAAGGTGAGCCTAAACTTCTCTTCTCAGCCACTGGAAGAAGTGGTGAGGGAGATAGGTAGACAGGCGAATAAAAAAGTTCTTTATAACAATTGGCACTTGAGCCGTTACAGTACGGTGACGATTGAAGGAACCTTTTACTTTGACGAGGCCTTAAAAAAAGTTTTCGAAGCTTCGGACCTTGAGTATAAGGTGATTAAGAACCATATAGTTGTAAAGAAGAAAAAAGCGAAGAAGGCGCCTCTGGAAGTCAAAACAGTAGAGGTTCAGCAACAAACTCAGAAAGTCACGGGAAATGTGACCGATAAAGAAGATGGCGGAGGGTTGCCTGGAGTCAGTGTAGCTGTAAAAGGGACTACCCGTGGTATGGTGACTGACGTAAACGGAAAGTTTTCGTTGGAGGTGGAGCCCGAGGATATTCTGGTATTCAGTTTTGTAGGTTATAAAAACCAGGAGATCAAAGTTGGTAACCAAACGAATATTAATGTGTCTTTGGAGCCGGACCTTGAGCAACTGGAAGAAGTTGTGGTAATCGGATACGGTACTCAGAAGAAAAAGCATATTACGGGAGCGGTGGCTACACTGAAAGGCAAGCAATTGGTGAAAGCTCCAGCCACTAATATGGCTACGGCCTTGACCGGAAAGCTTCCGGGGGTTATCACCAGACAAACTTCCGGGGTGCCTGGAGCCGAAGGTATCAGATTGAGAATTAGGGGGGTAACATCATATAAAAACCATGATAAAGGCGAACAAAACCCTTTGGTAATTGTGGACGGAATCGAGCGTCCGTTCTCAAGGCTTGATCCGAACGAGATTGCTGATATTAGCGTACTTAAAGACGCCGCCGCAACGGCTATTTACGGCAGGCGTGGAGCAAACGGCGTACTTTTGATCACCACGAAACGTGGCCAGGAAGGGAAGCCGTCGTTTGAGTACAGCGGGCGCTTCAGCATTCAGAAAAGAACCCGTGAGGTGGAAGCGATGAGCGCTCCGGAATTCGTACGTTACTATAACGAAGCTAAGATAAACGACGGCGAGGACCCTGCCTTCAGTGACGAAGTGGTGGAAGCGTATCAACGTGGGGAACTTCCGGGATATAATTGGCTAGACGCCCTATTGGACGAAACCGCACCTCAACAGCAACATAATTTTTCTGCGTCAGGCGGTTCCAAAAAAGTCAAATACTTTGTTTCGTATGGATACTTAGACCAAGAAGGCCTTTACTCTACGGTAGGGTATAACCAGAATAACCTAAGAACGAATATTGATACGAAATTTAGCGATCGATTAAGCTTTTCGCTTGACCTCGCCGGAAGAATAGAGGAGAGGTCAAATACTTCGTATGATAGGGGTATTTATGAGACTGCAATTTATGCCCAACCAATTTTAAATCCTTTGCCGAATGTGCCGGGTGTACCCGACGCATTGGGATATAATGGTTTTAGCGGTTCACCGATTGGACAGGCGGAAAGGAGCGGTACGAAGGACCGGAATAAAACCTATTTCCAGTCGAATATATCTTTCAAATACGATATCCCCGGCGTGAAGGGGTTAAGTGCCAAGGCATTGTTTTCTTATGATATTCTGAATGAGAGGGAAACAAATTTTAATAAGCCCTATACATGGTATGAATATAACGAAACAACTGACAAATTTACGGAAACCAAAGCTTTCGAAAATAATGATATCCTATCAAAGGAGTATAGGAAGCAATGGGTAGAAAAGACACTTCAGTTGAACCTTTCGTATAACAGGACTTTCGGAGATCACAACGTTAGCGGTTTGGTATTGTTGGAAAGGCTCGAGAATGATTTTAATGAAATTTCTGGAGAGCGAAAGGGATATATTTCCACATCGATCCCGTACTTTTTTGCCGGAGACGAAGGTAATGACAAGAACAACTCGAAAGCGACTGAATCAGCCTCTTTAGGTTGGGTAGGAAGGCTTTCCTACAACTATAAGGACAAGTATATGATCCAATTCAATTCCCGAATTGATAAGTCCTTCAAGTTTGACGAAGAGTATCGTACGGGATTTTTTCCTTCTGTTTCGGCGGGATGGCGTATATCATCCGAACCGTTTATGAAAGCGTTACCTTTTGTAAGTAACCTTAAGGTTCGCGGTTCGTGGGGACAGGTTGGTAATGACAATGTGCCTTCATTTAAATATCTCGCTACATACAGCTTTAGAGATGGAACAGTAATGGACGGGATTTGGAAACCGGGTATTAAAAACGATGGAATACCAAACCCGACTATTACTTGGGAAACGGTGACCAGCCAGAATATCGGTATTGACGCCGGATTCTTTGAGAATAAGTACGAGTTCGAACTTGACTATTATTGGAGAACAACGACGGATATCCTCGATAAACCGGACGCTGTGGTTCCGGCCACATATGGTGGAGATATCGCTGAGCAACCTCTCGGGGAATTTGACTCATGGGGTATTGACGCATTGGTTCGCCACCGTAACCAAATCGGGAAATTGAAATATTCCGTATCTGCCAATGTAAGTTGGTATGATAATAAAGTGGTGAAGAAGGCGGAGTCTGAAAATGTTAACCCCGCATTATCGGCCATTGGCAGAAGAGTGGGACAACGTAAGGGCTATATTTCCGAAGGGTTGTTCCAGACTCAGGAGGAAATAGACAATCACGCCAAGCAACCTTGGGGCGAAGTTTTTCCAGGCGATATCAAATACAAGGATATCAACGGCCGTGACGAAGAAGGTAATCTGACAGGAAAGCCTGATGGTAAAATCAATGGTGATGACAAGACCATAATCGGTACCAGTGGATTCACCAATTTCGTATATGGTTTTTCGCTTAGCGCAGAATATGAAGGGTTTGACTTTCAAGCGAATTTCCAAGGAGCTACGAACTATACCAGCCATATAAGGATGGGAACATTTACCAGAGATGGAAATGCGCTTAAGGTAAGAGGAGACTCTTGGCGCCCTGGAAACGAAGATGCCAGATATCCGCGAATGGTAATTGGTAGTGCTTCTAACAACACGCAGGATAGCGACTTTTGGATGCAGGAGATATGGTACCTCAGGCTAAGGAATATAGAGTTGGGGTATAATTTCGACAAGTTTGCTTTTGTAAAGAAGGCGGGGCTGAAGAAGGTTCGTGTCTTCGCTTCGGGTACCAACCTCTGGACATTGACCAATGTGGATTGGCTTGACCCTGAAAGTGCGGGATCGGGTATTCAGTACTATCCGCAGATGATTAATATGTCGGCAGGTATTCAAGTAGGGTTTTAACGCAGAAAGAAGATGAAAGCAAAATATTTACTTTTCGTATTGTTGTTGTTGGCCGGAACGGCTTGTGACGACGATTTCTTGAACAAACCGCCTAAGGATAAAATTAATAGCGACGCGGTGTTTAAGGACATGGATTTGGTTCAGGCTAACCTTAACGAAGTGCTGGGGCGTCTGCCAAGTGGCCATTTTGAAGGAGGAAAAGGTTATGGACGATACTATATGTTGGGAAGTATCACTGACGAGGCGCGTTCAAAAAGCGGTTGGGTAAAGTCGAACAAAGTGATAATCAAAGGTGCGCTGTCGCCTACCCTATCTTCGCATAATGATACTGGTTTAGGTAATTGGAATGATCTGTATAAAGACATCCGCGCTGTTCATGATTTGATGAAGGGCTTGGAAGACTCGCCACTTGATGAGGAATTCAAGAATAAGGTTCTAAACCAAGCTCGTTTTGTTAGGGCTATAAAGTACTTTGATTTGGCCCGTCGATATGGTGATATTCCTTTGTTGAAGGAGGCCCAAGATGTTCCTGATGACTATGCGGACCTTTTCGTGCCTAAATCCAAGCAATCGGAAATTTACGCTTTTGTTAAAGCGGAATTGGACGAAATCGCTACACAACTTCCCAAACTGTCCGATACGCCAAGTGGTGGAATCAGCCGTCAGGCCGCTATTGCGCTGAATGCCCGTACAATGCTTTACGCTGAGCGTTGGGCCGAAGCGGCCGCTTATGCCGATCAGCTCATATGGGGTGACGCCAACGACGGTTTAGACCTTTATAAACCTGAACCCGCTACGGCTGAAGAGGCTGTGGCCAATATGCGTGAGCTTTTTATTTCATTAGGTGGAAATACTGAGACTATCTTGGAGAAAAATTATCTGGAAGGCTCCCGCAAACATTCCTTCGATTATGGCAATTGGCCAGTCCGCTGGAGGGGAAATAATGGAGGACAGACTGACCCGACCCAAGAATTGGTAAACGCTTTCGAAATGCAAGCGACTGGTCTCCCAATAGATAATCCGGCTTCCGGATATAACCCGGAGGATCCATATAAAGGAAGGGATCCCAGGTTTGATATGGCCGTGTACCACCATGGGTCTCCAGGACCTGAAGGGGTGGCCCCACGAAGTGGGGAGCCTTTTATCGATATGGAATGGAACAAGAAAAATGAGGGACCCGGCACGATCAAGGACGGTAATGCTTCGATCACGGGCTATTTGGTCCGGAAATTTGTCGACCCTAGAAATGGGTTCTACCCTAGAGAGAGTTTTACTTCTTGGCAAGAGTTCCGGTTTGCAGAGATCCTGTTAATCTATGCCGAAGCCGAGAACGAGGCTAATGGCCCGTCGGCCAAAGTGTACGAGGCTATAAACCGAATCAGGAGAAGGGCGATGATGCCACCTTTGAAAGCCGGTTTGGACAAAGAAGGTATGAGGCAAGCTATTCGTCATGAGCGCCGAATCGAATTGGTGTTCGAGAGCCATCGCTGGTTTGACCTTATTCGTTGGCGAATTGCCCGTGATGTGTTGGACGGTTATGAGCCTATGGGCGTAAAGATCGAACGTCGTGAGGGAGCGCCTACAGTGGCCGAACAGGAATATCTCTTTGATCCAAGCCAATTGAAGTTTAGTTATTTCAAAGTAGGCGGACGCTCTCAGGTATTCCCGGAAAGTCATTACCTATTGCCTATACCGCAAAGCGAACTCAATAAGTTCCCTGAGCTAGGGCAGAATCCGGGGTATGACTGATCAAATCGAATAGTAATAGAAAGACGATTAATAACTATGGTATTGCTTGCCTAGACGGTATCAAGAAATAGGCGTATATAGTTTAGGCATATATAATTGTAGTTGAAAACACTCATTATCGCAGGCCTCTTTTAGAGGTCTGCGATATTACGTTAGAGACTTTCGTTAGTGATAATCCTTTTAACTTTTAACTCCAACGATACTCGGAGTGGCCCTTTAACTCATGCTCGATTTCCAGAAGCCTGTTATATTTTGCGAGGCGCTCGCCTCGGCACGCTGATCCGGATTTTAAGTGACCGCCGTCCATTGCTACGGCGAAGTCAGCCAAAAAGCTGTCTTCCGTTTCTCCTGACCTGTGCGAGAGAAAGTATCGCCAACCGGCCTCCCGGCACATTCTCACAGCGTCAATGGTTTCCGATACCGTTCCTATCTGGTTCAGTTTGATCAGGGCCGCGTTAGCTGTTTTCAGTTCTATTCCTTTTGATATAAACTTTGTGTTGGTTACGAATATATCATCACCAACAACTTCGATGCGGTCTCCATACTTTTTCGTGAACTGCGCAAACCCTTCCCAATCGCCTTCCGACAAAGGGTCTTCCCATAATATTATCGGATAGTTGTCTAGCCATTTTCCCGTAAGGTCTATAAGGTCTTTGGACAGGGCTTTACCTTTGCCTGACCATTTCAGGTCATATTGATTATTAAGGTTCGGGGAAAAAGAATTTGCGGCGCTGTCGATACCGATGGATAAGTCTTTTCCGGGTTCGTACCCTGCCTCGCCGATAGCTTGGGTTATCAATTCCACAGCCTCCTCATTACTTTTGCAGTTTGGGGCGAAACCGCCTTCATCGCCTACGCTGGTGGCCAAGCCCTTGCGGTTAAGGATGCTTTTCAGGTGGTGGAAGGTTTCGGAGACATAGCGCAACCCTTCCCTGAAGTTTGGCGCACCGTCAGGAATCAGCATAAACTCCTGAAAGTCGACGCTGTTGTCCGCATGCTCCCCTCCGTTCAGAATATTCATACAAGGCACGGGAATGCGGGGCGTGCCGGCTCCGCCGAGGTATTGGTATAATGGCAAGCCGGAAATATTGGCGCCAGCCCTGGCTACGGCCATGGAGACGCCCAGTATTGCGTTGGCCCCTAATCGGTCCTTGTTTTCAGTGCCGTCAAGCCTAATCATTACGTCGTCGATAACTCTTTGGTCGGTGGCCCACTTTCCGGTTAGGGCGCCGGCTATTTCCGTATTTACATTCTCTACTGCTTTCAATACGCCTTTGCCCCCATAGCGGTCTGCTCCGTCCCGGAGCTCAATAGCCTCGTTACTGCCGGTTGAAGCGCCCGAAGGAACTGAAGCCGTGCCTAGAGTGCCGTCTTCCAACCGGACATAAACCTTTATGGTAGGATTCCCCCTTGAATCCAGAATTTCAAGGGCGGATACCGAGCTTATTTTCGAGTTCTTCATGGGAATATATTTTCCCTAGAACCTCCCGCAAATGTGTTTGTTCTTCCTTGGACTGTTGAGTCCTCCGCAATAGCGCTATTGGCTTTTGCCAATCAGAAAAACTTATTGATCGATGGGGATTTACTTTTTTGAAGAGTATAAATTCGAGTACAATTTTAGACTTATATCTCTTTGAAACTATTAGTGGTATTCAGTCTTGTGAGTTATTTCTCAACAAGGAGCATCTCGGTAAGTAATACTAAGCCCTTATAACAAAACGTAATGTGGCGGATAGCAATGATAGGTATCAAAAATGAATACGACTATCAATCTCATCCAATACCATTCATCCCCCCATAGTCTGACACCCATCCATTCCACTCCAAATCAAAGGGTATAAATCGTTAAATACCGTTGCCGTTTTATCAATTTGCTCAATCTCACTATTCAAAGACGATACTTTTCATACCTGATCGCAAAAGTATTTTTTGGAAACTCAAGCCTCGGTTACGGGGTCATATGGTTTCCCTTTTTGCTAAAATCCCCCGTGGTCGAACCAGACGAGCACTGATATAAACCAACACATCACTAATAAACGGAATGAATGAAACGAATATCTACAAACACACGCTAGAGCGATATTTCCGGGAATACTATGGCCCCCTTTGCCGTTTTTCGAATTATTATGTTCGAAACGAGACCTTGGCCGAGGATATCGTGCAGGAAGTTTTTTGCGATATCCTTAGGCGCGTGCCGGTGGTTTTGAGAAGCGGTTCGGTAAAGACCTACCTACAGTCGGCGGTGTATAACCAGTGCATGAAGGCTCTGAACCGTGAGGCCGATTCCCTGATCACGGATATGGATCTTTATGATATGGACTTGCCTGATGGTGAAGCGGACGGTATAAGTGATGAAAGTGGTGTTAGGATGAGGGAAATAGAAAGTACCGTTGTGGACTTGCCTGACAAGTGCCGTGAGATTTTTGTCCTGAGCAAATATGAGGGGCTGGAAAACCGTGAAATCGCTGATTATAAGCATATATCGGTCAAGACTGTGGAGAATCAAATGACGAAAGCCATTAAGTTTATTCGGGAACGGCTGAAGGCGAATCATTGAGCCGGAATTCTTTTTTCGAAAATATTTTCCGCATGCGTAGGGGTAGTATTATGATTTTGGAACTAATAGAAAAGTCGTCGGGATAATCGGCGATACAACTGTGATGAAAAGGAATAAGAAAGGATTGCATATCAGGCATTTGATCGAAAGTATGGGTGGTGAGGCCAATGCCCGTACGGAAGAAAAGGTCAAAGCTTGGAGCAAACGAGCAAAGGAGAACAAAGAAAGAGCGGAGGACTTAAACGAAGCCCTTCAAGCATTTGACGATCATTCGGGAGAGTCGCCCGAAAACGTATCGGCAATCTGGCAAACAGTAGTGGAACGTTCGCAGGAAGCCAAAAGGAAAAAAAACCGTAGGCGTTTCGTTTATATTGGAATTGCGGCGTCTTTGGCGGTTCTATACATTACGGTTCCGTTGCTTACACGCTATTTGGATAATAGTAATATGGCTGAGGATCAGATTGTCCTGATTACGGAATCGGGTGATAACGTGACCTTAGCGAACCAGGAGGAAGCGATTTGGGTTGATGTCCGAAAGGAGATGGAAGGCGATAAGCCTGGGAATGAATCAGCGGAAGCGGAGATTTCGTGGAATACGATTCGCATTCCGAAGGGAAAACGCTATCGCTTTATTTTGGAGGACGGCACGACTGTGCATCTCAACGGAGACAGCGAGTTCAGATTCCCAAGCCACTTCCCTTTAGGCAAACGGGAAGTTCATCTTGTAGGAGAAGCCTTTTTCGATGTGGAAAGGAATGAGGATAGACCGTTTAGTGTAAAGGCTGGCAAGATGGATGTTGTGGCCTTGGGGACGAGCTTTAACGTGTCGAATCGAAAGGGAGCCGATATGGTTCGTTCAACGCTGGTGAGCGGAAAGGTACGAGTGGATGCGTCAAACGGTGAACGAATCACGCTTGAGCCTGGGGAGCAGGCGTCTTTAGTGGCGGGGGCTAGTGTACACAAACGGCGAGTGGATACGGAACTGTACACCTGTTGGATGGAAGGCAAGATGATTTTTCGGAGGGAAAAGTTTGAGCGGATCAAAGTAAGGTTAGAGGATTTTTACGGATTGGAGATCGATAACCGGAACAAGGAGCTAGATGCTAGACATTTTACCTTGGTAGTGAAGGAGGGGCATGACATCGGTTTCGTGTTGGAAGTAATCGAAGCCTTGTATTCCGAGGATATTCGCTTTGAAAGGAAAAAAGGAAAGGTGATAATCCACTGAAATACGAATGGCAACGGCCATTAACAAATACGGGGAATCGGAATCTGGTACATTCCTCTTCCCCGATACATTTTTCAATATTCTGAAACGATTTAATTTATGAAAAACAACTATGAAAAGAAAGGCTTTTCCGGCCGGAAAAGCTTTTTGAAGGCCCTGACTTTTTTGATGGCCTTCTGGTTGGGGGTACAGGCCCAGGGCTATGGATCTGTTTTTATCCGCTTCGATAAGATTACCTTGGAGCAGGCTTTTAGGAAGATCGAGAAAGAGACCGACTATTCGGTCGTCTTTATCCATGAGGACATCCAGCTCAAGAAAATGATCAGCTATGAGTTTAAGGACCAACGCATTGAAGGCGTGCTTAAGACCATGCTTAAGGGTACGGGCCTTGATTTCGAAATCAAAAAAGACCTTATTCTGATCAAAAGAAAAAAGGCGGTGAAAGAATCCGTTAAGAGCGATGATTCCATCAATACCCGCAATGCGCAGGATAATAAGCTTACGGTGTCTGGAAAAGTCACCGATAAAGATGGCGAAGGCCTTCCGGGCGTGAATATCCTGATAAAAGGAACCGTCAAAGGTGTGATTACTGATTATGAGGGGCGCTACTCGTTAGAGGTTTCGAAGTCGGATGTTCTCGTTTTTTCATTCATCGGATATGTCAGCGAAGAGGTGCAGGTTAATAACCGTTCGACGATCGATATTAGCCTAGCCGAAGATTTGACCAAGCTGGAGGAAGTAGTGGTCGTGGGTTACGGTACGCAGAAGCGCGAACGGGTTACTACGGCGGTAAGTTCCGTGAAGTCGGACGCTTTTACTCAGGGTGCCGTAAACGACGCCGGTTCTTTGATACAAGGCAAAGTGGCCGGCTTGTCGATCACCCGTCCCGACGGGAACCCGACCAGCAACACGCAGATCAACCTTAGGGGTATCTCGACAATCAATTCCGGCACAGGACCCTTGGTATTGATCGACGGAATTCCCGGCGACTTGAATACCGTGGCGGCGGAAGACATCGAGTCTCTGGACGTTTTGAAAGACGGTTCGGCGGCGGCGATTTACGGTACCCGAGGTTCGAACGGCGTGATTTTGATCACGACCAAATCGGCCAAGACAGGAACGCCGACGACGGTGGAGCTGAACGCTTACGCTACAACGCAGAAGCTGATCAACAATGTGGAGTTCCTTTCGGCCGACGAATACCGCGAGTTGGTGAAGGCTGGCAAGCCCGGAGCCACGGACTATGGTTCGGACGTGGATTGGCTCGACGAAGTTACCCGCACGCCCGTATCGCAGGTATATAACCTTTCGGTGAAGGGCGGTAATGACAAGACTACCTATATCGCCAACGTGAACTACAGGATGCAGGAAGGCGTGATCAAGAAATCCGATAACGAGAAGATGTTCGGAAGGGTGGAAGTGTCGCACCGCATGCTTGATAATAAGCTGAAGGCCGACTTTTCTTTGAGCGGTTATTCGCAGGATTATTACGGATACAACAACAATGTATACCGTAACGGACTGACTTACAACCCTACGGACCCCTTGAAGGACGCCAATGGAAAGTGGTCGGAGCATCCGGGCATCACGGCGTATCAGAATCCGGTGGCCTTGCTTGAGGAGACCGAAGCGGACAATAACGTGATCAACCTCAGGGGTTTCGGAGCCTTGACGTATACGCCTATCGAAGCTTTGACTTTTAAGGCTTTGGCTTCTAACAATATCAAAAAACATAACGAAGGATATTACGAATCGAAGAAGCATTACTCTACGGCCCGTTCCAACCGAAACGGCCTTGCCAGACGTTCGTTCAGCCGTAACGAGGATAACCTTTTCGAACTCACGGGCCTCTATAACGGAGAGTGGGCCGAGCATACTTTTTCTTTTCTCGGAGGATACAGTTACCGTAAGAACACTTCGGAACGATTCAGCGCCAGAAACTATAATTTTCCCGCTGACGAGACAACGTATAACAACCTGGGCGGTGGCCGGGCGCTGAAAGACGGTGCCGCAAGTATGAGCTCGAACAAAACCGAAAGCGTTTTGGTAGGCTACTTCGCCCGTGTCAATTACGCTTATAAAGACAAGTACCTGTTGATGGCCAGTGTACGCCATGAGGGCTCCACGAAGTTTGGCGACAATTATAAATGGGGAAGCTTCCCGGCGGTATCCTTGGGGTGGAATCTCCATAAGGAATCTTTCTTGGAAGACAGCAAGGTGCTCTCAAGTTTGAAACTTCGTGGCGGTTATGGCGTGACGGGAATCGAGCCTGACGAAGCCTATATGTCTTTGGCCCTTTTGAATTTCAAGCGTAGTTATTATTACGATGGCAACTGGGGCTTCGCCGTTTCGCCCGCGACTAACGTGAACCCCGACTTGCGCTGGGAGAAAAAGAAGGAAACGAATATCGGTATCGACTTCGGACTTTTTGACAACCGCCTCTTCGGCACCTTGGACCTTTACAACCGTCGTACGACGGACCTGATCATGAACTATCCGGTTCCGACGCCACCGTACCTTTATGATAACATCTTCGCCAACGCCGCTGTGATGGATAACAAGGGCTTGGAGCTGAGTGTCAACTATCTGGCCGTGAAGAAAAAGGATTTGGAATGGACGACGGGCATTAACTTCTCGACCAACAGAAACGAACTCGTTAGCCTTAGCGACGAATCTTTCCGCATCGAAGGAGGCTTTATCGACTTGGGATCAGCCGGTGAGCCGATCCAGCAAAGACTGCAGCGAATCGCCATCGGCGAACCGATCGGTAACTTTTACGGATACAAAAGCATAGACATCGACGACCAAGGCTATTGGATTATCGAAGGCGCCGACGGTGAGCCAAAATCAATCAAGGACCAACAGCCTGAAGACAAGCAAGTGCTGGGCAATGGCCTTCCGGATTTCAATTTGAACTGGAATAACACCGTTCGTTACAAGAACTGGGACTTCTCCGTTTTGATGCGTGGCGCTTTCGGTTTCCAGATCCTGAACCAGAACCGCATGTGGTACGAAGCGCCGGTTATGCTTACCCGTGGCAATATTCTCAAGTCAAGCTCGGATAAGATCTACGGCAAACGAGTCTTGGCCGACGATCAGGAACTGCAATACGTAAGCTATTACCTCGAAGACGGCGACTACTGGAAGATCGATAACGTGACCGTTGGTTATACTTTCGATCTGAAAAACAGCAAGATCAAAAACGCCCGCGTATACTTCTCGGCTTTGAACCTTTACACCTTCACTGGTTACAATGGCAACGACCCGGAAGTGAGCACCTCCTATAACGGCAATCCGCTAGTGCCCGGCGTCGACAACAAGCACCGCTACCCGAGCACACGCTCGTTTACGGTTGGCTTCAGCGCCTCTTTTTGATTTGTAGAAAGTAGAAGGTGAGGGGTACCCGTTACATCATACCCCTCCCGGACTTTAATCGCTTTAGGTTTAAATTTTTAAGGAAATGAAAAGAACATTATATATACTTTCCCTTTCACTTTTAACGGGGCTGATGTCCTGTAACGATCTGGAAGAGGCCCCTTTTTCGCAAATATCGCAGGACGGATACAGCTATTCGAACCCGAGGCAGGCCATGGGCATCGCCTATGCCAATATGCGCTACCTGATGGGAATACAGGAATATTATATGAGCCAAGAACTCTGCACCGATGAGATCGTGGCACCGGCGAACGCCTCGGGGTGGGATGACGGCGGTATTTTCAAGAAGATGCACTTTCATAGTTGGGATTCGGAGTCCCCGCAGTCGAGGCACCTTTGGAGCAAACCCTATACGGGCATTATACATTGTAATAGGGTCATCGAACAGTTGGAGTCGGGTTTGATTCCGGCTACAGACGAGATTAAGACGGAATACATGGCCGAAATGCGCGCCGTGAGGGCTTTTTACTATTGGCAGTTGATGGACAATTTCGGCGACGTTCCTTTGGTAACCAGCTCTAGCCAGGAACTTCCCGAACTGTCGACGCGCAAAGAGCTTTATGACTTTATAGTAGCCGAGCTTACAGCCATCGATAAGGATTTGAACGAAGCTGTCGATTCAAAAAGCTACGGGACTTTCCATCGTTGGGCAGGGAAGGCACTTTTGGCCAATGTATACCTGAATGCTGAAGTATATACGGGTGAAGCGAAGTGGGACGCTTGCCTGAAGGTATGTCAGGAGATTATCGACTCGGGCAAGTATATGATGGATGCGGACTATCGCACGCCCTTCAGCACGAATAACCACGCCGATTCGAAGGAGATCATTTTCCCGATCGTATTCGACAACATAAACGCCAAAGGTAATAACTTCACCCATCTGTTTTCATGGGGTGCGGGTATGAAGGACAAACTGTTGCTTAACTCCACTCCTTGGGGCGCCGGAACGGCTATGGGCATTACGCAACACATCGATACTTATGATGAGAAAGACGGACGTTTGGCCGACAATTGGTTGATCGGCACGCAGTACAAACACAACAGCACCGAGCCGTGCTTGGGGAATTACGATAAGCTCGGTAAGCCATTGACCTATACCAAAGACATCCCGAACGCTTCGTATACAAGCGAAACGGAGGGCTATCGAATGAATAAGTTCGAGGTTAAAGTCGGCGCCGAATTCCAGCTGGACAACGACTTTCCCTTCTTCCGATATACACAGGTAATGATGATGAAGGCCGAATGTCTTTTGCGTCAAGGCAAGGCCGATGAGGCGGCTACGCTCGTGACACAAGTTCGTAAACGTAATTTTGAGAATGAAAGCGACGCAACGCTTACCGGAGCAGACCTGAACGCCGACACGAAGTACCAATACGGATTCTACAAGACCGACTACGGCACGGAGATCGAAGCCGGCGACCAGAGCGCCGTCGCATACGGAGGCCTGTATGACGAACTTGGCTATGAGTTCGCATGGGAAGCGCATCGCCGTCGAGATATGATTCGTTTCGGAACCTTTACCACCAAAAGCTGGCTGTCGCACAAACCGAACGGAGACCATAGAAAGGTTTTTCCGATACCTCAACAAGCGATTAACGCCAATCCAAAATTGGAGCAACGTTATTATTAAGATCTATCTGAAAGGCGAGTGAATGCCTTCGGGTAACCCCAATATTTTAAGAGCCGTTTCCTTTTTCGGGAAATGGCTCTTTTCATTTTGATCGTAATATATTCTTTGGGTTGTTGAATGAGTGCTTATTTGTAAATGACGGCACTTACTATTCAGTCTAAACTTAGACTCGTTTTCTCCGAATCAATTTGTATTTAATGACATAAGCCCTTTAATTACAGCCATGTCTCAATTGAACATCGCCCACAGAGCCCAAATATACCTAGGCATCCGCAATGGCAAAACGGACGCTCAGATAGCCCGTGGTATCGGTTTCCATAGAGGAACCGTGGGACGTGAGATTATGCGCAATGGCGGTAGGGAAAACTATGACCTCTGGCGCGCCCAACGCGCCCGTGATATCCGGCAAGGCATGGCCGTAACGGATCGAATACTTTTTGGCGGAGGAGTGCCCTTTAATTCTCGTTTGCGAAATCTTGGGTTGAAATATGCCCACCTTTCGCATTTGCATATCCATTGGTATGATTATTACCAAGACCGTTTTTTTCGTAAAGCGGAGGCTTGGCGGTATAGGAGATACATATCGGGCAAGAGTAAGGCTGGAGCCTTACCGTTGGTTAAACCACAAGGTCGGAACCTTGCGGTGGCAGATGGTTTTGTGGTAGAGAGCAAAGGATTGATTGCTGAAGTGTGTTTATGGTACCGTTTCGAGATTATTCAATGCGCAATACCGTTGACGGTAATTTATATAGGGACTGGGCTTACCCTGTCCGTTCTCGTTATACTTTTCAAATCGTTAGGCAGGGATTTCTTTTTAAAGACGGTATTCTTTGGAGGATATGCCATTTTTTGAGGTTTGTGTGGACAGGACAAGTCTAATCCCTACAACTTTTGAATTGATATTGCCTTCCGGTTCCCCTCGATCTTTTCATTTTTAGCCGTGTGGAAGGTCATTCCAACCCTTGTCGCGTTTTAACAAGATCATCCGGAGAGTTTTCAAACAGGAGGTACGGCCTTTTTGGAACTGGACATATCTTCCCTGTCTCTCGTTGCCTATTTTTTAAGTTGATGTCTTTACAAAAGGGTAAGTCCTATAAGCTCCCACAAAATAAAACACGCTATTCACAAAGTATACACCCCCGTTCACAAAGTACGGAGGCCCTTCGGCTTTTGGACCCGTTTTTTCTGGTCTCGTCCACTTATTTTTGTTGAATAACAATCGCCTGTAATCAACCCCGGAGGATCCTGTTTGAAGCCGAACCCATTGCGTCTTCAGAAGGTCTGACAAACAAATAATACCATGTTTTTCGTCAAAGAACCGAGCCGTATTCTACGGCTGGTACATATAACTATTCTGTCACTGTACCTCGTCTTTTCCGGAGCGACTCCGGAAGTTAGCGGGCAAACATCTTCCGTTCAAAATACGGCTCCCAAATTCACCAGCGCCCCGGTGACGGGGGTGAACGAAGGAGACACCTACCGTTACGAGATCAGCTTGGTCAATGCGAGCGTCGCCCAATTGGACTTGGGCGCTTCGACGATTCCAGACTGGCTAAGCCTGAAGGAGGAGGCAAACGTAAGCACCTTGGCGGGAACCGGGCTTGGAGACTTCCAAGACGGGCCCGGAAACAAGGCGAAATTCTTTTTTCCTCGTGATGTGGCTGTGGACACCGAAGGCAATGTCTACGTGGCGGATTGGGGAAATAACCGGATACGGAAGATTACGCAAAGCCCTGATGGAACGGCTACTGTAAGCACTTTGGCGGGAACAGATGGTTACGGCTTCCAAGACGGGGTAGGCTCCACGGCGCAATTCAAAAATCCCAACGGTGTGGCTGTGGACGCCGAAGGCAATGTCTACGTGGCGGACAAATGGAATCACTGCATCCGGAAGATTACGCAAAGCCCTAATGGAACTATAACCGTAAGCACCCTAGCGGGAACCGGCGTTAAAGGCTACCAAGACGGGGATGGAGCCTTGGCGAAATTCAGACATCCCGATGGTGTGGTAGTAGACGGCGAAGGCAATGTCTACGTGGCGGACGAGTGGAATAACCGCATCCGGAAGATTACGCAAAGCCCTGATGGAACTATAACTGTAAGCACCCTAGCGGGAACTGGCGAATACGATTTCAAAGACGGGGATGGAGCCATGGCGAAATTCAGCTGGCCCGATGATGTGGCAGTGGACGCCAAAGGTAATGTCTACGTGGCGGACGAATGGAATTACCGGATACGGAAGATTACGCAAAACCCTAGTGTTACGGTCAGCGTAAGCACCTTTGCAGGAACCGGCATTAGTGGTTTCGAAGATGGGGACAGAGCCACGGCGAAATTCCGCTACCCCTCCAGCGTGGCGTTGGATGGTGAAGGTAATGTCTACGTAGCAGATGTTAGCCGGATTCGGAAGATCACACAAAGCCCTGACGGACAGGTAACTGTAAGCACCCTAGCGGGAACCGGCGTTAAAGGCTACCAAGACGGGGCTGGACCCGTGGCACAATTCGGTTCCCCCTCCGGCGTGGTGGTGGATGCCGAAGGCAGTGTTTACGTGGCGGACAGAGATAATCACCGCGTCCGGAAAATTGCTCAAAAAGCCGTTTTATCGGGAACCGCGAGCGTTCCAGGGGACTATCCCGTAATCTTAAAACTTAAGGACGGGAAAGGAGGCTATATAGATCAAACCTTCACTATCAAGGTCAAAGACATTACGCCACCACAGGCGATATCTTACACACCCTCTCCGCAGGCCTCGGGCATAAGTATTCCGAACAAACTGACAATCACTTTTGACGAGGCCGTACGAACGGGAACCGGGAGCGTATCGGTTATAAGGAGCTCCGACGACGTTACCGCCGAAACCATTCAGGCGGGCGGTATTTCCGTCAACGGGAAAACGGCAACCATCAACTTGACTGCCACCCTGAAGAGAGGCGAGGCCTACCACGTGCTGGTGACGGCGGGCGCCTTCGAAGACCTTTCCGGGAATGACTTCGCCGGGGTTTCGGATAAGACGGCATGGATGTTCGAGACATTGCAACCGCCCAAATTCACTAGCGCCCCAGTGACGGAGGTGAGCGAAGGAGACGCCTACCGTTACGAGATTAGCTTGGCCAACGCGAGCGTCGCCCAATTGGACTTGGGCGCTTCGACGATACCCAGCTGGCTAAGCCTGAAGGAGGAGACAAACGTAAGCAGCCTTGCGGGATCTGGCGTTGTAGGCTTCCAGGACGGTGCCGGGACCGTGGCGAAATTCAACACCCCCTACGGCGTGACGGTGGACGCAGAAGGCAATGTCTATGTGGCGGACATCAATAATAACCGGATACGGAAGATTGGTCAAAGCCTCGATGGAATAACAACCGTAAGCACCCTAGCGGGAACCGGCAGTTACAGCTTCCAAGACGGAGATGGAGCTGTGGCGGAATTCCAGAATCCTACCGGAGTGGCGATAGGCTCCAAAGGCAATGTCTACGTGGCGGACCAAAGGAATTACCGGATACGGAAGATTAGCCAAAATCCTGATGGCACGGCCAGTGTAAGCACCTTTGCGGGAACCAGCGTAGGGGGCTTTCAAGACGGAGATGGAGCCATGGCGATATTCAAGTTTCCCACCAGTGTGGCGGTGGATGTCAAAGGTAATGTCTACGTGGCGGATCAAAGGAATCACCGAATACGGAAGATTAGTAAAAACCCTGATGGAACGGTAAAGGTAAGCACCTTTGCGGGAACCGGCGCTAAAGGTTTCCAAGACGGGGCCGGATTCGTAGCGAAATTCGATAGACCCACCAGTGTGGCGGTGGACGCCGAAGGCAATGTCTATGTGGCGGGTTACAATAATCACCGTATACGGAAGATTAGTCAGAACCCCGACGGAACAGTCAATGTAAGCACCTTTGCGGGAACCGGCGATAAAGGTTTCCGAGATGGGGATGGGTCCGTGGCGAAATTCAAATGGCCCACTGGCGTGGCGACGGACGTCGAAGGCAATGTCTATGTCGCCGACCAAGGGAATCACCGGGTACGGAAGATTAGCCAGAACCCCGATGGAACGGTAGAGGTAAGCACCTTGGCGGGAAGTGGCGCTGGAGGCTTCCAAGACGGGGAGGGGTCCACGGCGAGATTCACATTGCCTACCGGCGTGGCGGTGGACGCCGAAGGTAATGTCTACGTAGCCGACCAACAAAATCACCGCATCCGGAAAATCGCGCAAGAAGCCGTTTTATCGGGAACCGCGAGCATTCCCGGAGACTATCCCGTAATCTTAAAACTTAAGGACGGAGAAGGGGGCTATATAGAACAATCATTTACGGTCCGGGTGAAGGAAATAATCCCGCCCAAGGCCGTTAGTTTTGCTCCCGCCAACGATGCTACTGATATACCATTGACCGAGCGTCTGCGTATTGAATTCGATGAGCCAATACGGAAAGGAACGGGGAATGTATATATCAAAGATCTTTCGGATAATTCCGTAGTGGAGACTATCGATGTCACAACCCGTAATGTATTTGCGGAAGGCAATTCGGTTACCATTAGGGCTGATAAGGCTTTTGGGCTAGGAAAGAATTACTATGTAGAGATGGATGCCGGGGCTATCGAAGATATAGCCAGTAACGGTTTTGCCGGTATCTCCGGACCGAGTAAGTGGAGATTTCAAACCCGATCCAATCGTTTGCCTGAATTCCGAAGCCAACCTATAACCGAAGTGGATGAAGGCAATCAATACAGCTATGAGATAATAGGCTTTGATGCTGATAAACATGCCATGAAGGTTACGGCTGTAAATATGCCTTCTTGGCTCAGTCTGGAGAAGAAGGTAATGGTGAGCACCGTTGCTGGAAACGGTAATCTTGGCTTTAATGATGGTGATGGGAGGTCTGCGGAGTTCGGTTATCCGAATGGGCTATCCGTAGATACAACAGGATCAGTATATGTCGCCGACTATGTGAATCATAATATCAGAAAAATTGTTCAATCCCCTGATGGTCGTTATACTGTCAGTACTTTGGCGGGAACGGGTGCTATTGGTGCTATGGACGGGGCCGGAGGTGTCGCGACTTTTAATGGCCCAACCCATCTAATGCCAGATGATATTGGGGGATTTTATGTGACCGATTTTTTTAACAAAAAAATTAGATTGATTAAATCCGCTTCTGATGGTACCGTAACGGTTAGTTCTTTTATAGGTGAGGACAATAATAACTTTGTCATAAAGAAAGACTTTGGTTACCCAGGCAGGATTGTTCAGGATAATAAGGGAAGTATATATGTAGGGACTTTGGACAACTTTTCTGCATCACTAGGTTTTATATGGAAAATAGGCCTAGATAATAATACAATTAATATTAATAAACTAAAGAGTTCAGACGGTAGGATACTTAAATTTGGAGACCTAAATAGCTTGATTACCAGTTCTGAAGGGGAATTATATGTAAATGATAATAATAGCAAGGCTATAGTACATCTCGTCCAGAATGCCGATGGCAGTGTTGACCGCAAAACGGTAATAGATGGTATTGCATACCGATCTGCAGCATTGGAAATTGACGGGTCAGGCAACTTTTATAATACGAACAATAAGCAAATATTTGCCTATTTGAGGCAACCCGATGGCACATTCAAACAAAACCTGTTGGCGGGAGCAAAGAACGCAGGATATATAAATGGAGAAGGTGGTGTAGCGATGTTTAACCACGTTATAGATATGGCTGTGGATGAGACAGGAACAATCTATGTGGTGGATACGCCTCATTATATCCGCAAAATCACCCGAAATTATTATCTGGAAGGCATAGCCCCTATGCCCGGAGATTTTCCTGTAGCCTTAAGGCTTGATGACGGGAAGGGCGGTGTTACCGATCAAACATTCACGGTTCGGGTGAAGGAGATAATACCGCCCAAAGTCGTAAGTTTTACTCCCGCCTCAGGTGTTAAGCAAATCGTGCCTCCAACTTCGTTGTCTGTTATTTTTGACGAGACTATTCGGAAAGGAACGGGACCATTACAGATTTTTGACGCAAAAGATAATACTCTGGCGGTAACTGTGCCGGTAAGTGACAAAAGCGTTACTGTCAATGGCGGTACGCTTAGCCTTACCCTCGGGAAGGTATTGGAAAAGGGGAAGGCGTATTATGTTAAAATAGGTGCGGGGGTGGTAGAAGACTTGTCAGGGAATCCCTTTTCAGGTATTCAAAGCCAAACGGGCTGGACCTTTACTACAGAGCCTAAAAAAGCTCCTACCGTCAACTTTTCGGATATAAGCAAAACATACGGCGATCCCGATTTTGATTTGTCAGCCACCACCTTGTCCACGGGGATGCAGGCTTTCAGCGTTGTGGGCGATCCTAAGAAAACAAGCCTTTCGGGTTTGGGAAATAGAAGAGTTAACTTGGGCGATGCCGGAAGCCTCCGTATAAAACTGAGGATTGAAGAGGACGCCGACTACTTGCCCTTTGAAAAAACGATAACGCTTACCATAAACAGGAAACCTATTCAGGTAAGCGCAAATGCCGGTCAAAGCAAGGTTTACGGCACAGTTGATCCAGTATTGACTTACACGGCCGATAATCTTCTTGGCACGGACAAGCTGTCGGGTGCGCTGACGAGGGATCCGGGTAATGATGCGGGCGCTTACGCCATCCGGCAAGGATCGCTCATCCATCCGAACTACGATATTACGTTCCATACTTCGGACTTTACGGTTACTAAAGCGTCGTTAAAGGTTATGGCCGATGCCGGCCAAAGCAAGGTATACGGACAGCCCGACCCGGTATTGACTTACACGGCCGATAATCTTCTCGGCACGGACAAGCTGTCGGGCTCCCTGTCACGGGATCCGGGCAATGACGTGGGCGCTTACGCCATCCGGCAAGGGTCGCTCACCCATCCAAATTACGACATCACGTTCCAATCCTCGGACTTTACGGTCACCAAAGCCCCGCTAAAGGTGATCGCTGACGTCGGCCAAAACAAGGTTTACGGTACGGCTGATCCTGTATTAACTTATATAGCCGATAATCTTCTCGGCACGGACAAGCTTTCGGGCTCCCTTTCAAGGGATTCAGGTAATGATGTTGGCGCTTACGCCATCCGGCAAGGCTCTCTCACCCATCCGAACTACGATATTACGTTCCAATCCTCGGATTTTACGGTCACCAATGCACCGCTAAAGGTGATCGTTGACGCTGGGCAAAACAAGGTTTACGGTACGGCTGATCCGGTATTGACTTACACGGCCGATAATCTTATCGGGACGGACCAGCTGTCGGGTGCGCTGACGAGGGATCCGGGTAATGATGCGGGTACTTACGCCATCCGGCAAGGCTCGCTCATCCATCCGAACTACGATATTACGTTCCAATCTTCGGACTTTACGGTTACTAAAGCTCCGCTAAAGGTGGTCGCTGACGCCGGCCAAAGCAAGGTTTACGGCACAGTTGATCCGGTATTGACTTACACGGCCGATAATCTTCTCGGCACGGACAAGCTGTCGGGCGCGCTGACGAGGGATCCGGGTAATGATGTTGGCGCTTACGCTATCTGGCAAGGCTCTCTCACCCATCCGAACTACGATATCACGTTCCAATCTTCGGACTTTACGGTCACCAAAGCCCCGTTAAAGATTATGGCCGATGCTGGCCAAAGCAAGGTTTATGGTACAGTTGATCCGGTATTGACTTACACGGCCGATAATCTTATCGGTACGGATAATCTGTCGGGTTCCTTGTCAAGGGATCCGGGCAATGATGTTGGCGCTTACGCTATCCGGCAAGGTTCGCTCGCCCATCCGAACTACGATATCACGTTCCAAACTTCGGACTTTACGGTGACCAAAGCCCCGCTAAAGGTGATCGCAGACGCCGGCCAAAACAAGGTTTACGGGACAGTTGATCCGGTATTTACTTACACGGCCGATAATCTTATCGGTACGGACAAGCTGTCGGGTGCGCTGTCAAGGGATCCGGGCAATGATGTTGGCGCTTACGCTATCCGGCAAGGCTCTCTCACCCATCCGAACTACGATATTACGTTCCATACTTCGGACTTTACGGTCACGAAGGCACCGCTAAAAGTTATCGTTGACGCCGGCCTAAGCAAGGTTTACGGGACAGTTGATCCGGTATTGACTTACACGGCCGATAATCTTCTTGGTACGGACCAGCTGTCGGGTGCGCTGTCGAGGGATCCGGGTAATGATGCGGGCGCTTACGCTATCCGGCAAGGCTCTCTCACCCATCCGAATTACGATATTACGTTCCAATCTTCGGACTTTATAGTCACGAAAGCTCCATTACTTATAAAAGCCGAAGATAAAGTAAGGGGGTATGGGGAGTCTAATCCCGTTTGGACCTTAATCTATTCAGGCTTTCGCTATGATGATAGCCAAGCTGTTTTCGAAACGCTGCCCACGGCATCTTGTGAGGCGGTTATCGACTCTGAGCCGGGGGAGTATATGATTAGCCTATCAGGTGGCGTGGCCATTAATTATTTTTTGGAATATGAAGACGGGATCCTACGTGTCACTGAAGACAATTATTTTCCTGACTTGAATATTCCGACTATGATTACGCCGAACGGTGATGGCATGAACGACACATGGAATATTTTGAACACCCGTTACTACGAAACTGTGGGCGTATCTGTATACAACTTGTCGGGGAAGCTGATTTACCGTAATGACCAGTATGGTGAAAATTCGGAATGGGACGCTTCGGGTGTCGATTCAGGTGTATATCTCTATCAAATCACCACCAATCGTGGTGGGAATTACAAGGGCAGGATTCTTATTCGCAAATAAGTCATGGACCGTAAGATAATTTTCTTTTTTGCCATACAGTTCTTTTGCCTAGGCCACACGCTGAAAGGGCAATCTGACATAGGCTTCAAGCAGTATTACCAAACGCCTCAGGCCTTGAATCCGGCTTATGCCGGTTCGAATCCTTATTGGTCGTTTAGTATGGGTTACGGTGCGGTAAGTTTGGGCCAAGGTCTTCGTGCGGATAATTACCTAGTCGCAGCCAACTTCGTTTTTCCATACGACCAAATGAAGAACTACGGAGTCAACGCTTTAAAAGGAAGGCGTCCTGACATCTTTGTCAGAAGCAATGCCAAATCAATGGGGCAGGGAAAGAGCTACCGCTCGGGTATGGGTATTTCCGCGCATAGACAAAGCAGTGGCTGGGTGAGCCAAACCCAATTGCAAGTAGCTTACGCTATTCATGTTCCTTTGAGCAGAAAGCTGAGAATTTCGGGTGGCGCAGGGTTTGTCCTGAGCGGTTTCGAGGCCGACCAAGACGGGATATTTGTTCGCGATGAATTGGATCCCGTTTATAGGTCTTTTGTGGAGAATGGAGGGGCTAACACTGCTTACGGTATTAGAGTGGGCTTGGCATTGCATGGCGAAAACTTTTACGGGGGATACGCTTTTTCCAGAAAAGTGGGGGAGAGCGGTTTTAATCTGGGAAATGTTTCGGTATTAAACGTTCATAGAATTTCCGGTGGATATCGACTTCCGCTAGCTGGTAACACCGACTGGTTAAATTCGTGTATGCTAAATGTATACGAGAAAAAGACTACCGTGGCTGTTGTGTCGCAAATAGAGTATAAAGAGCGAATAAGAGCCGGGGTTATTGTCAGTCCCGACGAGTATTTTAGCTTGATAGCGGGAGTGTTGATACAACAGCGTGGTCGAGTCGATATTACGGTGTCACAACCAATGGGAGGAGAAGGCGGCATAAGTGACAACAAGACGCTATTGGAACTGGGATTAAGTGTTTTCTGCTTCAGGTATCAGGGACAGAAAAGACGCTTTTGGTGAGGTTGGATTTTATGTTTGATAAAATCACCCCTGCCTCAGGATATTATATTTTTAATGCTGACCATTAAGTCAGTGCTCATATACTCGCTCAATTTTTTTCTAAAAAAACATCTCCGCTTTTTAGGGTATATCCCAACTGGCTTGTCATAATCACGAAACGACGGTAAAAAACGAAAACTATACCGTAACGTGACGATGGCGCCCGTTGCGTATCGGATTGTTTTTTAATCGGATAAGGCTTGCGATATTTGCGATATGCATACCCTTAAGTTAAAATATCGTGTTGGCCGGTATTGCGCTTTGCCGTCGTGGATAGATCTTTTATAAAACGAGTATCAATGAAAAGATTCGCGACGATATTTATTTTTGTATTTCAATTATTGGGCGGTTCGCTTTGGGCGCAAAGTGACAGTGTGAACGTGCGTATTCCCCAAAACCGCCTTGGCTTATCTGGGGTGGTGGACGCTTTGCGGAATGCCGGCCGGGAAGTAGCCTATAGTAAAGAGGCATTGAAAGGCGCCGGTTACTTTTATTTTGACAGGGGGTCTTATTCTTTACAAGAAATACAAGAGATTTTGGAGGCGTCTGGCAAGGTGATTTGCTTCGAGGAAAACGGAACCTTGTTGTTGTTGCCGAACCCGAAAAACAAAACGGCGAAAGCCGATCTGAGAACCCTAAACGGGTATGTCAGGGAAACCGGCAGTGGCGAGAACCTTCCTGGTGTCACGGTCCTGCTTCCCGATGCCGGTACGGGGACAGCCACTAACGGCTACGGATTTTTTTCTTTGCGAATCCCGAAACACGGCGCAAGGGTGGTTTTTTCGGCAATCGGTTTTGCGCCTCTTGACACTGTGCTTGTCGCAAATGCCGGAAACCCGGTTGAGATACGTTTGTCTCCGGACCTTGTGGCTCTTGACGCCGTAGTCGTGAAGGCGTCGAATAAGGCGCCTTTGTCTAGCGATACGCCTTATTCGGGGCGTATTAATTTGCCGGTGGAACAAGTAAGGGACCTGCCTTCATTTATGGGGGAGAAAGACGTGTTCAAGACCCTTCAGCTCATGCCCGGTGTGCAGTCCGGGCAAGAAGGTAATTCGGGGCTGTACGTTCGCGGCGGCGGTGCGGACCAAAACCTTATTATCCTTGACGACGCTCCCGTTTATAACGCAAGCCATTTGTTCGGGTTCTTTTCGGTATTCAACGGCGACGCCCTGAAGAGCGTAACGTTGCACAAGTCCGGTTTTCCGGCCCGGTTTGGCGGGCGTTTGTCTTCGGTACTGAAAATGGATATGAAAGAAGGCGACCGTGAGCGCTTTAGGGCGCGGGGAGCTATAGGGGTGCTCACCAGCTCGTTGACGGTGGAAGGCCCTTTGGAAAAAGGAAAATCCTCTTTCTTGGCCTCCGGGCGCAGATCATTTTTGGATTTGGCTTTGCGTCCGTTTACCGAAGACAAGGCCACACCGTATTTTTACGACGTAAATCTCAAGTTTAACCGTTCGTTCGGTCCAAAGGACAGGCTCTATGCCAGCGGGTATTTCGGCAATGATCATTTCTATTTCAAGCAGAGTAGCGGACACTTGCTTATAGGTTGGGGGAACCGCACGGGGACTTTGAGGTGGAACCACCAGTTTTCAGACCGATTATTCGTAAACACCTCCGCCATATACAGCGATTTCAAGTTTAATATCGATTATGAACGGAAGTATGATCGTGTGGATGAGGATGATTACCGTTTCGAATATACCTCGACAATATCTGACCTGACGCTTAAGAGTGATTTTGATTATCGTCTTTCCAACGCCCATCAATTGCGTTCGGGTATTTCGGCTTCCCGTAGGAGATTTAGGCCGAATATCATAGACATTAACAATGGAGAGAACGGATCATATCGTCAACATGTGCCCAAGGAATATAGTATGGAATACAATGCGTATTTGGAAGACGAAATGCGGTTGGGCAAGTATATTCAGGCCAATTTTGGGGCGAGGATTTCCGCCTTCGAGGCCAATGACAAAAACTATACGAGTTGGGAACCGCGGTTGGCGTTCTCTCTCAAAACGGGATCCAATAGTGCAATCAAAGCTTCGTATTCCAAAATGACCCAATATCTCCACCTGCTCTCCACCACGGGGATCGGGTTGCCGACGGATTTGTGGGTGCCAAGCACGGATAAGATCAAGCCGGCCACGTCATGGCAAACGGCCACGGGATGGGTAAAGGATTTCCCTGACCACGGTTTGGAATTTACAGCTGAGACGTATTACAAGGAAACGAATGGCTTGGTTCTTTACCGTGATGGTGCGAATTTACTCGATCTGAGCCAAGCCACCGATATAGATGTGCGCAGTGTGGATTTCGATTGGTCGGATAAGATTACCCAAGGGAAAGGAACGTCTTACGGGGCGGAATTTCTGTTGCGGAAGACGACCGGAAAAGTGACCGGCTGGATAGGCTACACCATAGCGAAGGCGAGTGTCAAAGCCCCGGACAACAACCAAGGCAAGTCATATGCGCCACGCCATGACCGTAGGCACGATTTGGCTGTTGTCGGTATATATAAGCCGAGCAAAAAACGGACATTCTCCTTTTCATGGACTTATGGTTCCGGTACGCCTTATACCATATCATCGGGGCGTGGCGTGAGCCTTAACTATCCGGAACCGAACCGAACGAACCACTTTCAGGACCTTTTCGGCGAGAAGTCCAATTTCAGAGGCGAAGCGCAACACCGTTTGGATGTAAGCGTGCAGTTTCATAAAGACAAACGTTGGGGACGCAGGACTTGGGAACTGGGGGTATATAACCTGTATAATCGAAAGAATCCCTATTTCTATTATACGAACACTGATTCAAGTCCGGATTCTGAAGTGACTAAAACCAGTTTTAGAAAAGTCACGCTCTTTCCCATATTGCCCTACTTTAGCTATAAGTTCATTATCGGATAAACAATCGTTTGAAATAAACAGCTGAAGGTTTTATCAGACATATGCCGAAAGGCATTAATACTGACATTGTTATGATCAATCGTTTTAAGACATTTGCAAATAGCCGGTTAACAACCGCCATCATTCGTAGAGAATATAGTTTTTCCTTTTCTCTAATCCTTATTGCTTTATATTCACTGAGCGCTCTGCTTTTTTCTTGTGACTTGGCTACTGACGTTGAGGTGGATCCCGAAGATTTGGGAATAACCGAACGCAAGCTAACTGTTCTCTCCGTGATTTCGCCGACAGACGAGACGATAAAGGTTAAGGTTTATAAAAACCTCAGCCTTTTCGGAGAGCGTCGTGAAGAAGAAGAGGCGCAAGAATATGCCGATGCTACGGTAACAATATCCTCGGGCGAGATCACGAAGGAAATACCATACCTCCCAAGTGAGAAATGTTATTCTTTGCTGGCCTCCGAATTTCCGATTGTTGAAGGAAAGCGGTATACCTTAAGAGTAAAATCGCCATTGGCTGACGCTACGGCCTCCTGCACTGTTCCCAAAGCGTTGGAAAAGGTAAATTTGATTTTGACCGAAGATAAAGAGGGGCGGTTGACGATGCTCAAAGCTTCTTGGGAAGATAACCCTGACTCTGAAGATTTTTACGCTTTGGAAGCGCGTTACCGCCAATTTCGAACACCCCAATATGGTCCGGAGAATTGGTATATATCACATAAAAGAACCATTTACCCTTATGACCGTGAGAGGCCTTTCCCGATTCAGGACCTTAATCGAGTATCATCTGGTATGACGGAAACGGTGGCCATATATGATCGACCTTACAATCATGATAAGGAATGGTTGGAACTGCGGGTAGCCGTTTCCCGACTGGATACCCACTTTGGGAAATACGCCCGTTGGCAGAATTATGCGGAGATCGCGGATTTAAAAAACCCTTTTACCGAACCTTCGGCCACGTATACGAATTTTGATAACGCTTTCGGTGTGTTTGGAGCGAAAAGCAATTCGGAGTGGACTTATTTCAACAAGTTTGAGAAGGAATACAGCGAAAGGCTCAATGAGCGGGATTGAGCATGGCTTATGTAGACTTGGCACGCCGTGCCTTTTCATGTGACTGGGTATTTATTTTAGATATTTTAAAATACCAAAACAACATCCGATTTGTATGAAGGTGCTGGTTTCATGGGTGATGACTTTTATTTAAAAAGCCCGGTATTAGCCGGGCTTTCATCTCATACAACACAAAAAGAGAATTTCTTAATAATTTTTCTTGAACTTGCCAGTATCAAGATTAATGGTGTTATCTGTACTGTATTTTTTTACGCCCTTATTGCCCTGTACTACAATGTCAGCTAGTTCGTCTGTTGTAACTAGAATCCCCCCAGCATAGAGAATGACATGCGTTTAGGCTCTCCATTTCCAGATATAACTATCGAGTGTTTCACCCCATTTTTAATCAGATTGTACATCAAAAAATCTTGGTTACTGCTGGGTGACAATTCAAATCCATCTCCATACTTTTTCATTAACCATTTTAATATGATTCGGATATCTGCCATATACATATCTTTCTTAAAACCGTAGTGCATATAGGCTACCTTTCCGTGTCTGTCTGGTGTGACGGATAGCTTACCAGTGTTAGCCATAAAGGTAGATTCAACCTCGTAGGTGTCTTTGTCTATCCTTGTCAATATTTTATGATAGTCACTGACAGGCTTTCCCATGTACACACCATTGATTTCTTGGGCATTGGCCACAAAAAAGGCGCATGAGAGCAATGTTGCGATTAAAAACTTTTTCATATAAAAATGCGTGTTAAATCTTCGACAGTCTCAGGTCAATGTCATATTTCCCGTCTTCCCTTTTGAATATCTCAAAGTCTGTCTGTAGCCCTAATGTGAATTTTCTGTACAGCCATCGCCTGTCCTTAAGTAATGTCCTTGGTTCTTCACCTGACAATCCATATTCAAGCCTAAGCAATGCGTTTGCGTTCTTTGCTTCGTTGAATGATAACCCACGATCATACTTGAATGTAAGGTATCTGATTTCGTTCTTTTCATTGAGTAGGATCCTGATGGTACCCCGACAAGACAGCAACATACCGCAAGTGGTATATTCCTTATCGTTTACCTTCTTGATTCGCTTGTAATACTTGTCGATGTTGTCACCAATTGTAATCCCATTGATGTGTTGGGCGTTGGTCACAAAAAAGGCGCATGAAAGTAACGCCGTGATAAGAAGTCTTTTCATTTACTATAAGTTATTTTTATCCTTCTGCTATTTGTGCGTCCTCACTATGACGGTTAGAAATGAATAAGCTATTATATTCCGTAAAAATAAATGAATAATCACTCATATGTATTTACGGTTGAGCTATTATTCTCCATTATCCGTTCATATTCATCCTAATGTTATATATCGCCGTCATTTGGTCAAACAGACATGTAAATAGTAGAGATGTTGTCGTCTTGAGGTCATCTAAAGCTAGAGGTGAGTGTAGCCGGCTAATAACCATAAAACCAAAAAGGCTCCCCGTTAGCGGGGAGCCTTTTTCTTTAGAATCGTCAAAGACTATGGTCTTCGAATCGTCTTAGATCTCTAACCCAAAATCCTTACGAACTTCCATAGCCTTGTCATATCCGGCGTCGGCGTGGCGGAAGACGCCCATGGCCGGGTCCGAGTGCAGGACACGGCCTATGCACTTGTCGGCGCGTTCGGTACCGTCGGCCAAAACTACCATGCCGGCGTGTTGCGAATAGCCCATTCCTACGCCACCTCCGTGGTGGAACGAGATCCACGTGGCGCCACCCGTGGCGTTGGCCATCAGGTTGAGCAAAGCCCAGTCCGATACGACGTCCGAACCGTCTTTCATGCCTTCGGTTTCGCGGTTTGGCGAGGCTACGGAACCGCAGTCCAAGTGGTCGCGTCCGATTACGATCGGAGCTTTTAGTTTGCCTTCTCGTACCATCTCGTTAAACTTAAGGCCCGCTTTTTTACGGTCGCCCAAGCCGAGCCAGCAGATGCGTGACGGCAGGCCTTGGAAAGCGACTTTCTCTCTGGCCTCGTCGAGCCAGTGGATCAGGTGCTTGTTGTCGGGGAACAGTTCCCTGAGGGCCTGGTCCGTGGCGTAGATGTCTTCCGGATCGCCGGAAAGTGCCGCCCAGCGGAACGGCCCCATGCCTTCGCAGAAAAGCGGCCGGATATATTCGGGAACGAATCCGTTGAAATCGAACGCGTTAGGTTCTCCGCCCTGTTTGGCGAATTCGCGGAGGTTGTTGCCGTAGTCGAAAGTGACAGCGCCTTGCTTTTGCATTTCCAACATAAAGCCTACGTGGCGAGCCATACTTTTGAGCGAAAGCTCTTTGTAGCGTTCCGGATCTTCGTTGCGGACTTTTTCAACTTCGTCGCCCCTGAGGGTATCGGGCACATAGCCGAATACGGGATCGTGGGCGGAAGTCTGGTCGGTGAGCACGTCCGGGATAATACCGTCCTTAAGCAACAGCTCCAGCGAATCGCCGATATCGGCCACCAAACCTACCGACAGGGCTTCGCCTTTTTCTTTGGCCTCCAACACCCACTGCTTCGCCTCTTCGTACGAGTGTGTCATCTTGTCAAGGTAGCGGGTTTCGATACGCTTCTTTACGCGTTCCGGGTCCACGTCTACGCCCAAATATGCCGCGCCGTTTAGGGTAGCGGCCAATGGCTGGGCTCCGCCCATACCGCCGAGTCCGCCGCTGACTACAAGCTTTTTGCTGAGGCTACCGCCGAAATGTCTGCGGGCGCAGGCGGCGAAGGTCTCGTAAGTACCTTGCAAGATGCCTTGGGTGCCGATATAGATCCAGCTTCCGGCCGTCATCTGGCCGTACATCATCAGGCCTTTTTTCTTCAGTTCCTCAAAGTGTTCCCAATTGGCCCACTTTGGCACCAAGTTACTGTTGGCGATCAGCACGCGGGGCGCTTCGGGGTGGGTTGGGATAATACCCACCGGTTTGCCCGACTGTACCATCAAGCTGTGGTTGTCGTCGAGTTTCATCAGGCACTCGATGATCTTTTCCACCGATTCCCTATTGCGGGCGGCTTGTCCGGTACCTCCGTATACCACCAGGTCGTCGGGGTTTTCGGCCACTTCGGCGTCGAGGTTGTTGAGGAACATTCTCAACGGGGCTTCGGTCTGCCAAGAGAGGGTGTTGAGTTTGTCGCCGTGCGGGGCCTTATAGTGAGGGTGCGCGGCGTATTCGGCCATAAAGGCCTTATATTTTTTTTCAAATTCGTTATTCATGACAGTTATTTTTGTTCGTAGAGACATGGCATGCCTTGTCTCAGCGTGGGGTATTTCAGGTTATGGTTTGTGGATTTTAAATCAAATCGAAATCAATCAAACCGGTTATCCATCCTCGGGTTAGACGAGGCGTGCCATGTCTCTATGGAGTTGTAATATATTGATCCACAATGTTTACCAATTCGCCGTTGGCGACTATTTGGCGACACTGTTCGATATCTTGGGTGTAGATTTTGTCTTTCTCGGATTTGTCTACGCTCTTGCGGACGTGGTCCACGCAAGCTTCCAGTACATCGGTGGTCTTGAGCGGACGACGGAATTCCAGGCCTTGGGTGGCGGCCAATAGCTCGATGGCCTGTATGCGTTCCAGGTTTTGGATTACTTTCAGGGCTTTTCTACCGCTGATCGATCCCATGCTTACGTGGTCTTCCTGCCCCATGGAGGTAGGTACGCTGTCGGCGCTGGCGGGGTAGCAGAGGGTTTTGTTTTCCGTTACCAACGCCGCGGTGGTGTATTGCAGGATCATAAAGCCCGAATCCAGACCTGCGCTTTCCATCAACAGTTTCGGAATGCCCGATTTCCCTTCCATGGAAAGGTAGATGCGGCGGTCGGCGATATTGCCGAGCTCGGCGGCGGCCAAGGCGGCGTAATCCATTACCATGGCTATGGGTTGTCCGTGGAAATTACCACCGCTTACGGTATGGTCGGCGTCGAACACTATCGGGTTGTCCGTTACGGAGTTAAGTTCCGTTTCTATCAGCTCGTTGAGGTGGTTCCAAGCGTTGCGCGAGGCGCCGTGTACCTGCGGAATACAGCGCAGGGAGTAGGGGTCCTGCACGCGGTCGCAGTCGTGGTGGGAAGCCACTATTTCCGACCCTTTGAGCATCTCCGTCATGCGGTGGGCTACATGCAGACAACCTTTGTGCGGACGAATGCGGTGGATTTCTTCGGAGAACGGCATGACCGAACCTTTAAGCGCCTCTACCATCAGAGCGCCGTTGATGTCGGCTTGCTCAAGGCAGTTGTGGAGCTTTTGGGTGATCATTATACCGTGCGAAAGCATAAACTGCGTGCCGTTGATCAGACCGAGGCCTTCTTTGGGACCTAAGTCCAGCGGGGCGATACCGACTTTCCCCAGTACATGCGCCGTGTTTTCTCTTTTTCCTTTGTAAAACACATCGCCAAGTCCCAATAAAGGCAAGAAAGCGTGGGAAAGCGGAGCCAAATCGCCGGAGGCGCCGACGGAGCCTTGTTCGGGCACTACCGGTATTATATCGGATTCGATAAAGAAAATTATGCGTTCCACCGTGCGCAGGCGTACGCCCGAGTAGCCCTTGGCCAAGGCGTGCGCCTTGGTGATCAGCATAAGCTTGGCCAGCTTGGGAGCTATGGGATCACCTACGCCCACGGCGTGGCTCATCAAAAGGTTACGCTGGAGGCGGGTGGTTTCCTCCTTGGAAATATGCGTGGTACATAAGGGGCCAAAGCCCGTGTTGATGCCGTATACGACCCTTTCGCCCTCGACGATGTCTTGGACGTGTCGGGCCGAAGCCTCGATCCTGCGCCGGGTGCCGGCGTCCAAGGCGCCCCGGACACGCCCTTCGGCGATGTCCAGCGCAACCTTGACGGTCAGGCGGTCGGTTCCGTAGTTAAACGTTTTCATTTTGGGTAGATGTTGTTTGTGAGAGCCCTTTTGTTACATTTTCGAAAAGGCTATTATCGGCCAGCATTTTTTCCTCAAGGGCGTTGAGGATGCCGAAGAGTTTGTCGCCGTCGGGTATGTCGGCGATCATCTTGGCCATATGTGCGCGAATGCCTTGCCAAATGGGCTGAATTTTCCGGTTGAGGTAGAGGCCTTTGTCGTTGAGGCTGACAAGCCTTCTCCTGAGGTCGTCCGGATCTTTTTCAATGACTACCAGCCCTTCTTTTTCCAACGCTTTGAGGATTTGGTTAAGCGCCGGATGGCTGATGTCTACGGCTTTGGCGAGCTCGGTGACGGCGTATTGTTCGCCGTCTTTAAGCAGAAAAAATATGGGAAACCAGCTAAGGTCGAAACGGATGCCCTGTGAGGCGTAAATCCTCACCACGTCCTGCTGGAAGCGGGTGGCTATCCGTTTGAGGTAGGTACCGAAAAGCAACTCTCCCTGTTCGCTGTATATCGCCATGCCTTTTTATGTAAGTACCTACGTAATATGGTTTGAGTTTGTGAAATATGCAAGTTAGGAGGTTTTTTTCCTTGCGGATAAGGTGTATGTCTTCTCCGATCAGGACTTGCTTTCCAAAGCTATAAGCGTCGATTTCTTTGTGTTTATTTTAAATTTTTAATAGTTTATATGAATGTTTTTTAGGTATGTGCAGTTGATAATTCATTTTTAAACATTTAAAATTTATTACGATGACGCATGGTTCTAATGACGGAGAAGTCTTGGAAAAGGAAGCCCGGCTTCCGGAGACGGCCGTGTTACGTTCTTATTGGACCGCCAACCTCAGATACTTGGCGGTCTTGCTTGGGGTGTGGTTTGTAGTGTCGTTCGGTTGCGGTATTCTGTTTGTCGATGAGCTGAACGCTGTCCGTATAGGAGGGTTTAAGCTGGGCTTTTGGTTTGCGCAACAAGGGTCTATTTATGTGTTTGTAGCCTTGATTTTTGTGTATGTGTGGCTGATGAACAGGCTGGACCGTAAACATGGGTTGGACGAGGGGTGACGGACTATGAAGGAATCAAAAAAATAAAGTGTAAAAAAGTATTTCCGGCAAAATACGGACAGGTAGGGCAGTGATGTGCGGAGTGATGATGTAGCGCTTGGGTGAGTGTGGATTATTTTTTCGGACACAAAAACTAAGTCGATATATGGATATTCAAGACTGGACTTACCTGATTGTCGGGACGACATTCATGATATATATGGGCATCGCCATTTGGAGCAGGGCGGGTTCCACCAAAGATTTTTATGTGGCCGGCGGAGGCGTGTCGCCTTTGGCCAACGGTATGGCCACCGCCGCCGATTGGATGTCGGCGGCCTCGTTCATTTCCATGGCGGGGCTGATCTCGTTTATGGGGTACGACGGGTCGGTGTACCTGATGGGCTGGACGGGAGGATATGTGCTTTTGGCCCTGTTGCTGGCGCCGTACTTGCGGAAATTCGGGAAATTTACGGTACCTGACTTTATCGGTGACCGCTACTACTCGCAGACGGCCCGGCTGGTGGCGGTGATTTGCGCCATAGTTGTGTCGTTTACTTATGTGGCGGGGCAGATGCGTGGCGTGGGCGTGGTGTTCAGCCGTTTTTTGGAAGTGGATATCGAAACGGGCGTTATGATAGGAATGGGCTTGGTGTTTTTTTACGCCGTTTTGGGCGGAATGAAAGGCATTACCTATACGCAGGTGGCGCAGTACTGTATTCTGATTTTCGCTTTTATGGTTCCGGCCATATTTATAAGCCTTCAGCTCACGGGCAATATCATTCCGCAGTTGGGCTTCGGGTCCACATTGGAGGGGACGGACGTTTACCTACTTGACCGTCTCGATGGGCTTTCGGAGGAACTGGGTTTTGCAGCCTATACTTCCGGCCAGAAATCGATGACGGACGTATTTGCCATAACGGCTGCTTTAATGTTGGGTACTGCCGGTTTGCCACATGTAATTGTTCGTTTCTTTACCGTGCCAAAGGTGCGTGACGCCAGGGTTTCTGCGGGTTACGCGTTGGTTTTTATCGCAATCTTATATACCACGGCGCCGGCTATCGCGGCGTTCGCCAGAACAAATCTTATCCAGACCGTTAGCGAAAAAAATTATGATGAGGTGCCGGCGTGGTTTGGCAAGTGGGAAGAGACGGGCTTGATTGGTTTCGAAGACAAAAACGCTGACGGCAAGATCCAATACTTGGCCGATGCCGGCGCCAATGAGCTGACTATAGACCGTGATATTATGGTGCTGGCCAACCCCGAGATCGCCAATCTGCCGGATTGGGTAATTGCCTTAGTGGCGGCGGGAGGTTTGGCCGCGGCATTGTCCACTGCGGCGGGACTATTGTTGGTAATATCCACGGCGGTGTCGCATGATTTGCTGAAAAAGCAATTAATGCCGAGGATATCGGAGCGTCATGAATTGGCGGCCGCCCGGACGGCCTCGGCTGTGGCCGTGGCTATAGCCGGGTATTTCGGAATCAACCCACCCGACTTTGTGGCCGCTGTGGTGGCTTTGGCCTTTGGTTTGGCGGCGTCCACATTTTTCCCCGCCATTATTCTGGGAATATTCTATAAGAGAATGAATAAAGAAGGTGCCGTGGCGGGTATGTTGGCCGGGCTGGGGCTGATGGTGTTTTATATTTTACGCTTTAAGTTCGGTATGTTTGGCCCTACCACACCCGAAGATTGGTGGTACGGTATTTCGCCCGAAGGTTTCGGCAGCGTAGCCATGTTAGCTAATTTGATCGTTTCGGTAGCGGTTTGTTCGTTTACCGCCCCTCCGCCACAGGATGTTTGCGAAATTGTGGAGAATATCCGTTATCCTAAGGGAGCCGGTGAGGCTGTGGAACATTGATGGAAACACATTAGGCTGAACGGTATTGCTTTGGGAATCTCTGTGATTGGACCCGTTTTCTACGCTTGTAGAGATCGGGTCTTTTTTAAATATGCGTCATTTATTTTATTGAAAAACATTAATGAGGCTTTGGCTATGCATCGCTAAGTATAGCTTTTCTGTTTATCAATTATATGAAATGATTTTATTGATGTTTTAATATATTGTGCCTTATTCCTGAGAACAGATTCTTTTTTGGAAAGATTGCCAGTATTTAATTTTAAACTCTGTTTCGGCAGGTTCTCAGAATTTGTGTAGCTATATAACTTAAGTAATGAAAGTAAATATTAGAAGGTATATCGGAGAAGGGGCATTGATAGTTTTTAGTGTTTTGTTTGCGTTGTTTATTAACCAGACTTTTGAAGATTACCGTATCCGCAAAAAGAAAGATATAGCGAAGGAAAGCATACTTAAGGAAATAAAGAGAAATCAAGAAACCCTTAATCAATGGAAGACGACGCACGCGGGATTCAGCAAAAGAATTAAGGATATGCATGAAGGGCGTGCGGACAGTCTTAAGGTTGCTCTTTTTAAAGGTGGTTTTCTAAATATAGGGGTGTTAACAAATGGAAAATCATTTGCGAATGATTTTCTGTCTATGACGGCTTGGGAATCGGCGAGGACTACGGGTATAATAACTGAGTTTGATTATGAGACTATAGAAATGCTTACGGAAGTTTATACCGTACAGGATTTATTGGTAAATAAAACGCTTATGGGGCTTTTGGATTCGTATTTTGATCCTAATACCCATAATCTTGAGAATAAAGACAGAACGATGATGCATTTCAGAGTGCGTATAATGGAACTGACGAGTCAAGAACAATTTATGGGGAGGGTGTATAAGAACGCGATAAAACGTTTAGAGGAATAACTGAATTTTATTAGCCATGAGGTTGGCTTATTTATAGGACTAGTGTCGGCTCAATTTTGCGATATTTGATTACACTGGCTGAAAAGATTTTTAGGAATGGATATCAGTGCGCAGTTTTTCTTCAGCGCTTTGGGAGCGTTTAACGGAGCGGACTACAGTAAAAATAGAAAATGAGACTTATTAATAATAGATTCACGTCTTTCTTGAAAAGGATGCTTAAGCCTTTTGTTGCGCCTGTTTTTGCAATCGTATTGTTTTTCACGATTGTCCATGAAACTCCCGAGGAAAAAAAAGAAGCGATTCTTAAGTGTTACAAAGAGTGGGAATTTACTTCGTTATGTGGAGAGGTGATAGAAAAAGGAAATACACATGGAATTTATTATAAAATTAAATGTACAGATGGTGAAATTAAACGGGTAAGTGGAGTTTCAATGCCCGTAACATCGACTTCATTGAAATCCGAGTTAATCTTGGGAGATTCGGTCATAAAAAGATCAGGAGAGGATTTCTGTTGGATTATTCGAAAAGGAAAAATATCCAAAATCCAATTTCTGAAAGAGATTAATGACAATATTCAGAAAGGTATTTATGAAAAAACAATTTGGGTAAACCGAGATGAGGTCAAGGTCTCTTGTGACAAATAGAGATCCTATTGTTTACCTAAAGAGACGACCATTTTATGTTACTAAGACTTTTAAAAGCAATGGGCTGGTGCCATTAGGGTTTCCAGTTTTCGGGCTAGAACAGGTCAGTTATCAATATCCAGCGACCCGCCTTTCGCGATTCACGGAAGGCGGGTTTGTTTTTCTGGTCTTATCCAAGTGTTCTTTTTCGATTGAAAAGGAAGAGAACATATTGCATTGAACTAGCCATCACGCATAAAAAACATATAAATTATTCTTCATGGTTTTGCGTAACAAATAGAATAAAGCCGTTACCTTTGCGCCGGATTGGTTTTTATGCCTTGAAGGTATAGAACTAAGAGGGAATCCGGTGAAAATCCGGAACAGAACCCGCTGCGGTAATCCCCTTTTAATGTCCTTAGCACATGCCACTGGATTTCTCCGGGAAGGCGCTTGGGATTGGGGTAAGTCCGAAGACCTGCCGTCCGCTATCGATAACTTTTGCCTTCGGGAGTTAAGGCGAACGGGTATTTTTTTAGCGAAGGTCTCGTTTCCTTTTCTGGATTTGCCCTTTTTTCTCTCCCGGGCAATTTTTTCAAAACATCTATCCATGAAGATCTTTACAAAATACCAAAGCCTCGCTTTGATTGTCTTTTGGGCGTTTATTGTCCAAAATGCGTTCGGGTTAAACGCTACAGAGGCAGAACCTATTATTATGAAAGCCGGTAGCCAGACCGTGCAAGTGTCTGGGCCTGTGTTGTTTTATGATGACGGTGGTTCCAACGGAAAATATTCCAACGGATTCAATGGGCAAATTACTTTCACTCCCGCCACAAGTGGCCAGAATATCAAGATCGATTTCAAAGAGTTCAAACTGGGAACTTTCGGCTACGACGTTATGAAAATCTACCATGGGGCCGAAGTGAATGATGATGCGTTAGTGGGCGAATTCAATACTGACAAAAAAGCCGGACTGATAAAGTCAACCGCTACCGATGGCTCGTTGACTGTGGTTTTTAAAGGCGCCGGTTGGGGAGACACTTATCTTGACCAAGGCTGGAAAGCAGAGGTAAGTGCGTTTACGCCATCGCCTGTCGCCTTCAAGGACGCTGTGGTTTCACAAGAATTTCCGAAGTATGTCACTAAAGGTCAAAAAGGTGTGAAGCTTTTTAAGGCTACGCTAAACTTTAGCGGTGAATCGGGCTCGTTGGTTCTGGACAAACTTAATTTTTCGGCTACGGGAAGTACGAACACTTCAAGCGTGACCGAAGCCCGTCTTTATATTTCGGATAAAGAGGATGGATTTGATGACGCTACCCTTTTTGGAGAGACTGTGAACCCGTTCGCCGAAACATTTTCCTTTTCAGGAAACGTAGAGATCAAGGCCGAAGGGCAACGTTATTTCTGGCTTGTATGCGACATTTCGGCCGATGCGTCATACGGTGACAAAATAGACGTCTCGCTTGTTTCACTGAAATTTGGGGATAAAACCGTAGCTATTGAAAACGGCATGGCCGAAGGATTCCGTGAAGTTGCGCCCGGTATGAAAGGCGTGTATACGCTTGATAAAAGTAACGGCGATTTCACCACTTTCAAAGAACTGGTAGAAGCTTTGGAAGCCCGTGGCTTGGAAGGTCCGGTGACCGTTAATGTCGCTTCTGGGGAGTATGAGGAGTTTGTAGTTTTGCCGGAAATTAAAGGCGCATCCGCTCAGAATACGCTTACAATCCGTTCGGCTACGGGCAAAGCGAGAGATGTAAAAATCATTAATAAAGACGCCAGCGCCGACGCCGACGGACTTTTTATTATTCACGGCGCCGACTTCCTTACGCTTGAATACCTCACTTTTGAAAGCGTATTGTCTGATCTGAAAGCCGTCGTGTTTATGGACAATGTCAGCTGCGACAATGTCTTTCGTAATAATGTGGTTAAAGCTCCTTTGACTGTGGATTACTCAAAGGACATTGGCCTGTTGGAGACAAAAGCCATTAACGAAGAAGGAAAAAACAACGATCGCTTTCTCTTGGAAAACAACAAATTTATAGGCGGATATATTGGTCTTGATTTGGGCGGAACGGGCTATGTCAAACTTACTAAAGAAACTGGACACAGAATCATAAACAACCGTTTTGAGAACCAGGGATCCAAATCGATTTATTTGAATAATCAGGACGGGGCCCTTGTGGAGAATAATTATATTTTCAATAACGCTTCTACAAAACGTGGATTTCAGGGAATGGACCTGTACCGTTGTATTGGTAACTCGGTAATTCGGGGCAACAGGGTTGTTCTTGAAACAAAAAATGAGGCTATAGGTGTGGAAATGCGACCTGTTTCGGGTTCGGAAACATCACCAGCCAAATTTTATAATAATATGGTTTCGTTGAAATCGGTAAACGCTTCTTCCGTTGGCGTTTTGCTTGATGACAAATGCGAGTACCTTACCCTCGCTCATAACACGGTTCACATTTATGGAGATACCGAAGGCACGGCATTAAAAGTGGAAGGCAGAAGTAATGAAGCGCCGGTAAAAACCTTTGGTATTAATAATATCTGGAATACCGTATCGGGCACGGCTGTTTGGCTTTATAGAGACGTGTTCGCTGATGATTTCCGTTTTGAAAATAACGCCGTAAACGGTAGTGTCGCTATTGCGAAAATAGGTGATACGGAACATAAAACTATTGGCGAATGGAACGCTTTGTCTAATGTGGAATCCAATATTTCCGAAACTATCGAGTTTGTATCCGATAAAAATCTGCAACTGATGAAAACCGGAAACCTGCAGAACGGAAAACAAGCGACGGGTATCGGTAAAGATATTCACGGCGATTCACGGGCCGATATACCTACCATAGGCGCTGATGAGTACAGGACGCCAGACTTTAACGCTCCTGAATTCACGGAAGCATTTCCTGCCGTTACGGCGGAGGCTTGGAATTTGGTGATCGCCGATGTGAAATCTACGGAAAATGCCAATCTGTTTGTAGGCGTTTTGGAAAAAGGGGCGGAAGCTCCCACGTCAGAGGAATTGAAATCTAAAAACGGTTTTGTTTTCGCAATCACTGAGGAACTTACGGCAAATATTGAAGCCAATGTGGAGTTAAATACTCTTTCCCAAAATACGGAATATGATATTTATTTTCTGCTTGAGGATTATTCAAGAAATAAATCCGACGTGGTAAAGAGAACTGTCAAAACGCCTTTCAAACCTACCCAAGTCAGTGATTTTGAAACTGAAGCGATAAAGGACGGCGATCTTTTGTCGCAAGGAACTTCGACATTCAGAAATATAACGGTTAAAACCGAAAACCCGGATAATAAGAAAAATACCTATGCCTCAATAGCCCAAAACCAAACGGCTACGGTCCGCTTTACTAACACTGTTGACGGGATTAAGTGCAAAGGTTTTTATTATAAAGGAGGAGCCGTTGAGCTGGCCGTCGTTTCGAAATCGGGAACGTCGGAAAAGGAAAGCCTGCCGGCCATCGATTCTTGGACATTTGTGGATATTCGCAAGAAAGGAGATATTCTGGGATTTGATTTGACGACCGCTGATGTGGTGGTGGATATTGACGGAATTCACGGACTTCCTCCGGTTCTGACATTAGTTAAACTGGAGACTATCCGTGTAAGCAAAGGCGAGACAATAAACGTTTCACCTGAGGTTACAGGTGGGTTTAAGCCTTATGTTTATTCGTGGAAAAAGCTCTCCGATAATACCGTTTTCGAGACATCAGGCCTTGGAGACAGTCCAGAGCGCACCGAAATTTACAAACTGACGGTTACCGGCGATGAGGGTGCGGTGGTTTCGCAATATTTGAGAGCGGAAGTTAGCCGTGAAAGAGAAAGGACCAGTTTTGAGGAATTAGTGTTGGCAAAAGAAAGCTTCTGGCGTGGCAATCCCGGAGCTACCGGCTATACCCAAGGATTTGTAAGTGGCGGTTATCACTTTTCGAATACTTATATCGAAAACATCAACACTTGGGGCGGTTTTTCTTATTCCAATAAAACGAATAAGGACGAGTCCGGAGGATTGAATAATCAGTTCACTTCCGTAACCGGAAAAGGTGCTCTTGATACGGATAATTATGTAGTGGCTTATACCATCGGCGACCCGTGCGAGATGAAAGTGACGCATTCGCCTGACGGTGACCAGATAGCCGGTATGTATGTCACGAATAACACTTACGCTTTAAACTCAATGCTTAACGGCGATCAATTTGCCGAGGATAAGTTTGGAGGTGATTCGGGAGACGAACCCGATTGGTTCAAACTGGAAGCGGAAGGTTTTGATTCAAATGGAAAAAGTACAGGAAAGGCAGAATTCTATCTCGCGGATTTTCGTTTTGAGAATAATGAAAAGGATTATATCGTAAAGGATTGGCGATGGTTCGATCTTAGTGGATTGGGCAAAGTCAGTAAAGTAAGGTTCCGCCTCACGTCTTCAGATACGGGTAAGAACGGAATGAATACCCCTGCGTATTTTTGCATGGATGAGGTGAATAAGCTGGAACAAAAAATCGATTTCCCGGAACCTTCGGCGCTTACCTATGGCGATATGGTGGAGCTTCCCGTCAACTCTTCCGCCAATAAAGTCCTTACGTTTTCTTCGTCTGACCCAAGTATTTTGGAAATCGTAAACGGAAAAGCGACTATTAAAAAGGCGGGTACGGTTACGGTTACCGCCAGCCAAGCCGGTGACAAGGATTATCTGCCGGCAACTGAAGTAACCCGTAATTTTAGTATCGATAAAGCTACGCTTACGGTGTTTGTAGAGAAATTCGAAAAACCCAATATCGACTACCATTTTGAAGGATTCGTTTATGACGAAGACGTTAGCGCGCTTAGTGGCCAGCTCACTTACGGTTATGATGATTCCAACGACCTGTTTTTCTCCGGCTTCACATCCGATAATTATGATATCGCATATAATACGGAAGGATTGACAGTAATCACGGGTATCGGTTCCGATACGCGGATAGCCTTATATCCGAATCCCGCTACGGAATTTATCCGTCTTAATATACCCGAAGGGCAATATAGCCTGAAGGTTTATGACCGTGCGGGCAATACCGTATTTGAGAGTTCCGACTATTCTGCCGATAGTAAACTGGATGTTCAGAGCCTTACTACAGGGATATATATACTGAAAGCGCAGAATCAGAAAAACACATTTGCTCTCAGATTTTCTGTGAGATAAATTATTATTTGTCAATCAGTAACGATTGATAATTTTTTGAAATAGGTATTATAATCGAATTGTTAGGTATTAACAAAATCAAGAAAGAGATAGGCGTAGTCCTGTCTCTTTTTTTGTTACCGATAATCATAGGTTAAATGTTTTGAAAGGGTGAATCCAAAATATTAATCCATAAGATAAAGTATCGCCAAGCAGTCGCATTATTCTAGACACTTTACTTTGTACTATTTAGAGTGGCAAATGGAGGGGAAGATATTAAGATGCCGTCTTTTGGATAAGGACTACAGCGAAGAATATGCGCGCGACAGGGAATCGGCCGATGTTTTTCGGTTGAATTTTTTGATTCTTGGCCTAGTCCGTTTTGACATGATTTATAGTAATGGATTTTTATTTCACCGGCATGTACAGAATAGCGAGTTTAGTTTTTATAATATGTTTTGGCTTTGGGGCTGGAGCCTTTGGGCAATCCGGCAAGGATATTCAGCGTATCCGAAAAGAGGCTCTGGAAGCTTTTAAGCCTAGGTTTACGGTTTTTTATCGGACTTCGAATCCCAAAATGTCGCTCCGTCCCAGCAAATATGTGGACGGTTATGGTATCCCGACTTGGATGTCTACCCAAGGCGACGAAAACCTAAGGGACGGCGGAAGGAGCGCCAGTCATTACGGTGACGGTTTCGATTCCAGAATATTGGAAGCCAAGATGGATAAGCGTACGGCTAACAGCTATCTGTCGGCCAAGGGCGTGGATGTTAAAGGGAAAGTACGAACCGAAGATGGAACGGTTTATTGGACTTTCCCGGAACATGAGTTGTTCCGGTTGGAAGCTAAAGTGTCTGAAAACGAGGACGGAACTTTGGGCTTGAGGTTTAAGCTTCACCCCAAAAAGGACGGTTACTACTCGGTGGCGTATACAGGCGCACCGTCTTATGCGCTTAAGGCCGTGGACGAGATTTGGCAACCGATGATTTGGAGCGAGAAGCGGTTTCCGAATGGTCCGCATATGACGTTGGCATTCCGGGCGCCTTTACCGACGACACTGGTTGAGCGAAAGGGCATAACATACGGCGTTTTGGCCCATCCCGACGAGTTTCCTTTTGATCCTTTGCCTACGGTGTCGAACAGCAGGTTTGGCATAGCGGTCCGAAACGCCGAAGGAAAGGCGCAGGCCCAACTGTTCGCCCCGGTGATGGGCGGTACGGGTTCGAAGATGGCCAAAGGCGAGGATTTCGAATTCTCCGTTGTATTGGCCGCTCTTCCGGGAGATTTGACTGAGGCTTATGAGAGCCTGGCCCGTAACCATTACGGTTTTAGGGATTATAGGCGCAACAGTATTTCCTCGCTCAACAAGACGCTGGACCGTATGGTCAATTACGCCAATTCATCGTTTAGCCAGTTTGTCGATTCTCTGAAAGGTTTCGGTTATTCCACCGACGTGCCGGGCGCTGTGAAAAACGTTTCGAGTCTGAACGCTTTGGAAATGGCCATGGTGCAGGACAATCCCGATATGTTTTGGGAAAAGGCGTATCCGATGGTGGAGTATATGCTGTCAAGGGAAAAATTTCTGTTTAGCCTGGATCCGAAACAAAAGAACCAACACCCGTCGAGGCGGTTGCTTGGGCCTGTGGCGCCGGTATCTGAGTTGGTGGCTTTGCATGATATCTTCGGCGGGGAAAACCCGTTTCTGATTCAGATGGCCGAAGAGAACTTTTTGAAAACAAGGGTTAAAAACCTGGATGTGGCCGAGCGCGAGGATAACTGGATTAACGCGCTGTTCCTTTATAAATCGACCAAAGACGAGAAATATCTGACGAAAGCGAAATCAGGTGCCGACCAATACCTTAGGAATAGAGTGGAAAGAAAGCAAACCGATTTTAATGACGAATACGGCAAGAGTTTCTTTTTTTGGATCGACTTTACCAACCGGTGGATAGAACTGGTGGAACTTTATGAACTGACGGGCGAAGAGCGTTATCTGGAAGCCGCCCGTGAAGGCGCGCGGCGCTACGCGCTGATGTGTTGGATGGCTCCGAAAATACCCGAAGGCGATATTTTGGTAAACAAAGGAGGGAAAGCCCCGGCCTATTGGTATTTGAAATCGAAAGGGCATGAGCAGATGAGCGTACCGGAAACCAATGTACCGGCTTGGCGTATGTCGGAGATTGGCCTTACTTCGGAATCGTCGGGAACATGCTCCGGACACCGGGCTGTTTTTATGGCCAACTTCGCCCCGTGGATGTTGCGTTTGGGCAAATATTGCAATGATGATTTCCTGATGGAGATCGCCAAGGCGGCGGTAATCGGTCGTTATCGCAACTTTCCGGGTTATCATATCAACACCGCCCGCACAAACGCCTATGAGTCGGCGGACTATCCGCTTAGGGCGCACAAAAAGCTGAGCGTAAATTCGTTCCACTATAACCATATTCTTCCGATGGCCTCTATGCTTTTGGATTATCTGGTGACGGACGTATGGGCCAGGTCCAATGGTGAGATCAGTTTCCCGTCGACCTATATCGAGGGTTACGCCTATATGAAAAACAAGTTTTACGGACATGAGGAAGGGCGGTTTTATTCCGAAAAAGGTGTACGCCTCTGGATGCCGGAAGGACTTTTGGAAATCGATAATGTTGAGCTGAATTATATAGCGGGACGTAAAGAAGGCAAACTGTTTTTGGCCTTTAGCAACCAAAGTCCGGAGGACGTAAAAACTACCGTAAGGATCAACCCCGTATTGGTGCGCCATCTGGAAAAAAGTGGCTATACCGTATACACGGACAATAAATTGACACAAGAGAAGAAGAGTCTGGGCCGCGCCGGCTTTACGGTAAACGTGAAAGCGAAGGGCCTAACGGCTATAGTGATCGAAGGTGTGGATTTCAAATCGGAATTGCAGAACAAACTATCTCAAGAAACAAACCTGACGGCGGACAACACCGAGTATAAATCCTTGGAATTTGGCGGAGCGAAAGCCATGCTTTTCAAATTGGGCGGATTTGCCCCGAGAGCCTATATCTACCTCAGCGATGACGATAGCCAGTACTCTTCCGTGAATTTGCATTATAAAAAGCCAAACGGAAAAACCGTGACGATCAAAGACGCTATCTACCCCTTTGAATTTACGGTGGAATTGGATACCGAGTCTCCCGTTCCCGAGTTTTGGTTTAGCGCTACGGATAAAGCTGGTAAGCGTGACGTTTCTAAGAAGTTTTCTTTTGGTGGTGTGGTGAATTGATTGTCTCTTCAAAAAATATTTATGATAAAGGGATTCGCTGTGACAATAGCCCTTTAAAAACAGTAGCCCCTTTTAATGAGGGGCTATTGTTAGTTGCTGAATATCGAGATTATTATTTCCTTAAAGCCCCTTAACAGCCTCTTTCCGTTCTTGCACTTTACGGATAAAGTAATCGTTGACTTTAAAATTAGTATACACCGATAATTCGGCCTGCTGGGCGGGGATATGCTTTTCCAGCCTTTTAAGCGTTTGGGCGTAGTCGGGTTCTTGGGCTACGTTTTTCCACTCGTTCGGATCTTTTTTGTGATCGTAGAGTTCGGAAGAGCCGTCTTCGTAGCGGATGAGTTTGTAACGCTCGTCAGTTATGGCTGTGTTGCCTTTTCCGTAAGAGGTTATGGCTACGTGGTTCCAATTTTTGCTTTTCGGTTTTTTCAATAAAGGAACCAGTGAATGCCCTTCGTTTTGCCTGTTCTCCGGAAGTCCGCAGAGTTCTACCAGAGTGGGGTACATGTCGAGGAGCTGTACCGGTTTGTCGGATGTCGCTCCATGTTTTGCCTGTCTAGGGGCTTTGAATATCAGTACTGTTTTGGTGTCGAGGTTCCAAAGGGCTTGTTTGGCGAAGCGGTTTTTCTCTCCCAAATGGTAGCCGTGGTCCGACCAAAGTACCACAATTGTATTGTCGGCGTAGGGGCTTTCCTCCAGCGCGTCGAGGACTTTGCCGATTTGAGCGTCCACAAAGCTGATGCAGGCCAGGTAGGCTTGGACGGCTTTTTTCCATTGGCCTTCCTTTTTCATCCACTCGGTGGTGGGCATCATCGGCACGTCGGCTACGCGCCTGCCGAACGGAGGCACGTCTTCTTGATCGTTTTTCAGATATGGCGGAACGATCACCTTGTCGAGCGGAAACCGGTCGAACCATTTTTGGGGAACGTACCAGGGCACGTGCGGACGTACGAAGCCAACGCCCAAAAAGAACGGTTTCTCATGACTTTCCCGAAGCTTGGCAGTTGCCCAGCGGGCGGATTTGAAATCCGGCATTTGTTCGTCCTTTTCCGGAAAGGCTCCCCAGTCCGTTTGGGTGTTGCCCTTTTTATCTTCGAACCAAGCGGGGTTATAATTGAAACGCTTAGCGGGTTTTGGACCGAATTTTTCAAAAACGCCACCATATTCCTGAAAGGCGCCGGCCTTGTCGCCATTGTGGAAAAGCTTGCCCACAGCCATGGTTTTGTAGCCGTTTTGCTCAAAATATTCCGGCAGGAAAGTGGACGGTGCCGCGCTTCCTTTTTGAATGTCCTTGTCGTTGAGTTGCAGGTAATTTCCGGAAGTGGCGGGTTGTAAACCGGTCATAATGGACGCTCTGGAAGGTCCGCAAATCGGGGCTTGGCAGTGTGCGTTCCGGAATAAGACTCCACTTTTGGCAAGCCGATCGATATTTGGCGTGTGAGCCTGCGGGTGCCCTTTCATTACGCCAATCCAATCGTTCAGGTCGTCCACGGCGATAAACAAAACGTTCGGTCGTTTCTGTGCCCATACAGTGGCGGGAAACAGCAGGGCGAAAAAAGTCAGAATTTTTCTTATCATCTTTTAGTGAGTATTGGGTCTTAGGAATTAAGTCTTTGGGCCGTTTCTGTGCGTAAACCAAGGCTTAGTCCTGTTTATAAAGTACTTTCGTCATGTCTATTTTTACGCTAAGAGGGTTGCATATGATAGACTTGGCGGATTGTTAGTTAAGGAAAAAAATAAACGGGAAAAGGGAGGTGTGTACTAAAGCTAAAACAGTGTTATTCGGAAGGCGAGAACATATTTATTATCATTAAGACCTTAGTTACGGGATGTTGTTGGTTGTGGTCCTTTTCACTAACACAATCACCGAAAGGTAATCCCCGTCACCGGGTTCGGCCACTATTTCCCAATCTTCCTCTTCCAGATATTTTGCCAGATAATGATTGTGCATGCCGTGGGCTACCAATAAAGCCGTACCGTTTTGCCGGGCTTCTTCTTCCAAAAAGCTAGCGTTTGAGCGAACCCTTTGCCTTGCTTTTTTGAAGTTTTCGATTCCTCCGTCATTAAGGCCGGCCATCCAAAGCCCCCTGGATATTCCTTTCGAAAGGAATGTCGGGAGTTTCAGCAGTGGTATCGCGGCGGCTTTTCGTTCGAATTCCCTGAATCTGGAATCGCTCACCAGCGTATAGGTATCGCCGAAAATCAGCTGGGCGGTGTGCGAGGCCCGGGATAGATTGCTGTGGTAGACTTTATGAAGCCTGAAACTGGCCGTATCGATGGGCGACGTGGTGAAAGGGACAATGTGGGCGCTGTCGTAGGCCTGATAGAAGGCGTCAAGCTCTTTGCGGCTTCGCCAACCGTTTTTCTTTAGGTCGGGTTCGCCGTGGCGCACCAACACTATCTGCATATACCCCGACCCTTCGGTGTCAAAAATCTTTAACGGCTTATCTTCGTCTTGGTTTGCGTAGAAACTTTCTGGATCTTCGGCTGGCGACAAGGCGAAAGAGGTTGTTATAAAAAAGAGGAGTAATTGCGTCAGCCAAAGTTTTTTCATGTGGGGCGTTAGTGTTTAACGCAAATATACATTAATTGGGCCGATTTTCTTTTCTTGATTTTTGACATTAAAGCCTTAGAAGGAGATTAATAGCCGATAATTGGTTTCTTTGTTCTTTCCGAAACGGAGAGGTGAGTTGTTGAATATTATTTTTCATTAGGAATACCGTAGCTATCAATCATTGTAGAGGTTGTGACCGAATGTGTCTTTTTGGTTTTCATGAAAATGAGATAATAGAAAACGAGTCGCAAAATCTTTACACTCCGTCTTGTGCATTGAATTTCATATTTTTATTTTGGATAACAGACTCAAAATTGAACTTACGGAAGTCTAAAGCCCAATACAGGACAGTTTATGAGAAACAGAATCAGGAAAATCTGGAAAAGCGAAGACTTTGGTTTTACCAAAGCGACCGACAATCAGGTTAACCGGTTTCTGAAGCCCGGGGGCCAGTTTAACGTGGTCCGTAAGGGCGGGCGTTTTACGGTAAAGGACATCTACCATTGGCTGATGAACGCTCGTTGGGGAGTGTTCTGGACCTTGGCTGTCGGGGTAATCGTAATGGTCAATTTGCTGTTTTCGGTTATCTATTTCATCATAGGCGTAGACAAGATCGAAGGCGCCGGCGAGATAGGTGTTTCTTGGGCCGGAGACTTTGCCACCGCTATTTTTTTCAGTTTCCAGACTTTTACTACGGTGGGCTACGGCGCTTTGGCTCCTATTGGCATTCCCTCGAATATCGTCGCTTCGTTGGAAGCTGTGTTGGGCCTGATTACGTTCTCGCTTGTTACTGCGTTGATCTACGCCAAGTTTTCCAAAGCTTCCGTCAAGCTCCTTTTCAGCGACAATATTCTGGTTAGTCCGCACAAAAAAGGCAAGGCGCTGATGTTTCGGATGGTAAACGAACGTACGGACAGCCTGATCAATATGTCAGTGGACGTGTTGGTGGCGGAGACAAAACTCAAGGACGGGAAATTTGGGAAGAAGTATGACATGCTCAATCTGGAACGTAGCAATATTATGTTTTTTCCACTGAATTGGACTGTTGTACATGTGCTTGACGAGTCGAGTCCGCTGTATGAAACTTCCTGCAATGGATTCAAGGATTCGTCGCTGGAATTTATGATACAGGTAAAATGCTTTGACAGTACATACAGTCAGGATATTTACATCCACCACTCATACGTAAGCGAAGATATAATCTGCGACGCCAAGTTTGAGCTAATGTACGGAGCGAATGAGAAAGGAGTATTGGAAATTGACCTTACGAAACTCAACGCCTATTCTTTAGTGGTGGACTCAGAAATGACAAGTGTATAGGACTCCCTTTTCAGGGACTTTTTGCTTTTACAAACACACTGGGACGGATTTTGACGTGAGTAGGAAGGAACACTAACCGGCGCATTAGTCCGGAGCAGATCCCCGAAGCATGTTTGCGCGCCAAGCCCCAAAATATTCTCCCAATGAACGTAGCCGTTCCATGGCCGGCTTATCCAAGCCACCGCCGGGCACTCCGATACAGCGGATGATCGGATCCGAAGATTTTTTGGCATTGGCTCCTGTAGGTGGACTTGTCTCCAAGGAGAAGGTTTGGGTAAAGATCGGCAAGGCGATTCAGGACCTTGAGCGTTTCAAAAAAGCCGATGTCCGTTTGTCTGATCCGGCCTTTTCTATCGCCGATAAACAAATGCGCCAACAAGAGAATCTTGCCAGGCAAATGGGGGCGTTGTTTAATATGGAACGGCTGATTTATCAGTATTTCGGCTATGTGGATTATGAAATGTACAAAGAGCGAGAGCCGGAAGAACACACTCTTTTGGCCTTGCTGGATGATATTGAGGACAGTTGGGAAGAGTTGGTTCGGGAGAAAGGAAATATTCCTTTTCCGAGTAATCAAATGAGAGGATTCGGGGCCGACACGCCGGAGTTGATGGATATCAAGAAGCAGATTAACCCAGAAGAGTTATTGAGTTCGCACATGACTCTTACAATTGGGGAAAACGCTTGTTCGCCCGAAAAAGCCAGAAGTTTTTTATGGAGAATATTGATGACTGAGACGGGAACAGAGCTTTTGATAAAACTTAAAAGCGAGCTGGGGCGCGCTCGGAAATCCATTGACCTGCATTTTGTCCCCGGCACCGTGCCTTATTTCCCTTGGGGCGCCACCGCTTTGGAATATAACGGGAGAAGGAGGCAAGGGACTATTCCCTGTAACTTCTCTTATATGGGAAAAGACAGCCGGTTTGCGCTTAAAAAACAGGGAGCTATGCGTGGAATGACGCAATATTCCCCGCATCCGTTTTATCCGTTACTCACAGGGCAATTGGGCGAGGCTTTGGCTTGTTTGACAGCGCCCGGTTTGACTGATTATATCACTCGATACGCTTCTGATACGTACACGAATATGCGTGACGAGTTAGGTATTCCGGCTCCCGGAAAAAACGCCTCAATAGTTGCGAATCCGCTGACAGAAATTCCATTGCGACCAAAACGGAAGTTAACCGACAAAGCGGAAGAGGCTTTTTTTGTTATAGACCAAGAATCGGAGTCCGATATGACGCCTTGGACTATCGGCCAAAAAGAGGCTCCGGCAATGGAATGGGACGGTCCGGGTTGGCTCAAACCTCCTACGGATACATCCGGAAAAGCGGATTGGAGAGTTTTCTTTGCGGAACCCGAATCTGATCTCGCTCTGGCGGATGTTTATCATGCCGGTAAGCCACGTCACGGGTCCTACGGACGCGTACATTTTATCCCGTGCGGACCACATCAGGCGGCTGTCAAGCTTCTTGTGGATTTCCGTTTTGACCGAGAGCCGGAAAAAGAAATTTTTGCGGCGGGGCTTGTCCGGATGTTGGGCCGCAACGTAACCGCTCCTAGAGGACGGCTTTTGGAATCGGACAGCCCGGAAGTGGAAACGCTGTACGGAAAAGTACGCGGGGGGATTAAAGGCTTTGCCGGACTTCCGCAGGAACAAATGGCCCCCGATATGGTCATGACCGAGCAAAGTCTGAAAGATATGGAATTGAGCTTCGATTCCAGTCGTTTTCAGCGCCACCAGTTTATTGCCATTCATTGGGATTTGTGTCCGGGAAAAACGCCCAACCAGATAGGGACGGTAATCAAGGAAAGTATGAATAAGGATCCGCACGATCCGCAATTAGATTCTCGGAGGATACATCCGGAAATGTTTAAGCATGAGTACCATACACCTTTGTTGCAGGACCGGCACTATATGGAGGCATTGGGCGAGCTTTATTTGTTGGATATCGTAATTGGGAATTTTGACCGGTTCGGGGCCTTTTATCACGCCAGTAACATGCTGTATGACACTGACACCCATTTTATTCACGGTATTGACCAAAACGTCGGTTATTTGAATACGAACCGAATGCTGAATTTCTTGCTATACGAAGGTGACGACCGAAAGCCTAAGGGGTTAAAGCTTACGGGTTATTCGCTCTCGGACGCCAAAGCTATTTTAAATAAACCTGTTCCTGATGAAAAGGCCGTGGCGGAGTTTTGCTCAAAGATGGAATCGATTATGAGAAAATTGCTTAGCAAGTTTATACAAGATTTTTTAAAAGCGCCGACTGAACCGACCTATTTAATCGAGAGGTTTTGGAGGCTTGACGGAGTTCGTGGAGCCTCTACGCCTGATTGTGCCTCTTTCCAATATGGTTTTGCAAAAGCCCTTTTCAATTTGACAGGGAAAGCGGGAATGTTAGAATCGATGGCCAGGTTTAAGTTTAAAAATATTCAGAACGAAGCCGAATTCGTTTTAAGAATGATCAGATTGGCTATTGGTTTAGCTTCTTTGCCTCCAGTGGAAAAAACCTGTCAGGCATTGGAAAAAGCGAGACTTTATGCGGCATCGAAGCCCGAATCCAAGATTACCGAACATCCGCTTTTCGTTGGTTCCAGCGGAGCTACAGCCAGCCCGTCAAAGTAATCAGTTACAACCTTAGGTTCTGTATTCTGTTCTGTGCTTCCATATCGATGATAGAACTCAAAGTTACATGTTATAAAGCTCTTTTATGAATATGAATTTCATACATAAGGAATTATATAAAACTAACAATTAATAATATAAATAATAGTTATAAATCATTAATTAGCTTGCTATTTTTGTGCTTAGAATATTTATAAAATATATCTAATAAAAATAATTAAGTCATGAGAGCCCCACTTATTCCGCTTTTGTTACTGTTATGTGTATGGCAGGCGCATGGGCAACAATGGAAAAAAGTTTCTGTATTGGAGTTGGAAGGGAAGGTTGAGCTAGGTTATGAGGACAATATCAAAAATCCAGCGATGGATATTTCCGGAAACACGGCAGTCATTGCCGACAATTCGGATGATGTTGTAAATGTTTTTGAGAAAAAGGATGGTCGATGGACAAAGGTCGCGGCACTTCGGGTTTCCGAAAAGGACGCCTCCTTTGGGTATAATGTAACATTATCCAATAATGTTGTTTTGGTGTCAGGTTGGCAGAATAACCAAGGCGCGGGATACAGGACTGGTGTCGTTTATCTTTTCGAAAAACCCGATAATGGGTGGAAGGATATGACCGAAACGGCCGTATTGTACGCAAGTGATGGCGCTTTCCAAGACAATTTTGGAATAGATAAACTTGAGGAAGAGAATGAGGAAGGAGCTTTCCGATTACGTCAGATGGCGATAGAAGAAGGCCTTATCGTCGTTAAGGCTTTGGGGAATGATGATAGTTGTTGGGATTGTGGCGGGGCTTATATTTTTGAAAAACCTGAGGGCGGATGGGTAACGATGCCAGAGACAGGGAAATTGCTGTTATCGCCTCAAGGGTTATTGTCTGGCGGTAGAATGGATGACTATGCGGAGTGCGCCGTAAAGGATGGGACGGTTTTTATTCTTGAAAGAAAAAAGGTTTTCATTTTTGAAAAACCGGATTCGGGTTGGAAACCTATTAATCTGGAATCGGGTATGGTTCCAATTGACTTTTGGAATCAAAGAATTCATGCGGTTTCAAAAGACGAAATTTTGTTGCCAGTCACGAATGATTCGAATCCGGTTAGCCTTCTTTCAATAAAAAAGGGAGAGAGTTGGAATGACCCCAAAATACGGAAGATAATAGGGCCCAGTGGGTATAATTTCATATCTAAGCAAAGCTTTGATGGGAATGGTAATTCCGTTTATATGCTGGGGCTCAAGGACCCGTCTTGGAATATAATAAAAGTGAGTATTGATAATGATGGGGCCACTTGGCAGACTGGAAATGTATCTTTTAAAAGTAACGCTGTGTCTTCGCCAGCGTACGGATTTTGGCTTAATACGTTAGAGGCTACAGATAACGATATTTTGTATTCAGTTGAATTTCCCGAATACCAAAAAACGTCCGTGAAACCTATTTTTTATAGTACGGAAGGAGATTCTTGGTTGGAAATTCCCAGTGATTTTGAGGAAGTAACCCGAGAAGAACAAAAGAAAATAGAAGCCTACTCGGTTATATCCGAATCGGAGGTATTGGTGAAATCAAATGATACAGAAAAAGACACTTATAATTTATACCGATACGAAGACGGCGAATGGAAGAATGCGGGAGGCAGTTTTAAAAGCGAAGGCTATAAGACAAAGGTTTACGGAGATTATTTCTTTATGGGAACAGATAAAGCTGTTCTTCATCAGAATGAAGATGATTCCCCTTCTTCGGATTGGATAAAAATAGGCACACTTTATAGCCGTAATGAAATAGGTGTTGCCAAATCGCTACTTTTTCCAATCAAAGATGACTTTACTCAACTAATAGGATTTATCAATGTTGACGGTGTTTTTCTAAATAATCAAATAATACTCACTTCCGATGTCGCTTTTTCCGGTGGACAATACGGAAGTTTGGCTTTGGTGGCTGATTTAGATATAGAAACAGGTGAGCTAAGTGTTGTGGATTATAAACTTATTAATGATGGCTGGAAAACCAGTAAGGGAAATTCGGTAATTACGGACGGACTATGTGTCGTGCCATTTTATGATGATAGCGAGTGTTGTGAAACCCAGCAATTAAAGGCATTTGGGTACAAAAAAAATGAGTCAGGAAAGATTTACGAATTGGTTTTAGAGGGAGAGTTCCCGGTTACGTATTGGGGGTGGGAAGACTACGTTGTAGCGGATGGAGATTTTATCGTACACAGTACTTTATTCGGTATCGAAATTACGGTAGCGCATAGGAAAGACGGAAAATGGTCCGTGCTACCTGTAGAATTGGTTCGGAATCCGGATTATTGGATTAAGGGAGGACAAACCTTCGGTGAAGTGCAAAGTATTGACCTAATAGAAAATAGCCTTTTTGTTTTAAATCCTTTTGCAGGACACATATTGATTTTTGATTTGGAGAAAGCCTTAAACGAATATGAGTCGCCAAAAAAGCTTGAGGCGGAATTCGTTAAGCTAGAACCGGAAGATGGGTTTATAGAAAAAGTTGAGGCCTTAGATCAGGACAATTTTTTGATCAATAGCCGCGGTAAACTATCGCTTTATACAAAATTGGAAAAAGACGTAATCAATTTCGAAGATCAAGTAATTACGCTTATCGACGATTTAACATTGGGAGCAAGCGCTATTTCTGGGAGTCTTGTAAAGTATGAATACGAAGCGGGTAAAGATATTATTGACTTCAGAAACGGTGATCCAACGTTACTCGGAACAGGTCGAATGTTAGTCCGAGCTTATACGGACGGTGGTAACGAAAGGGCGTCAGCGGAGGCATTCGCTTTTTTGACGGTGACAAAGGCCTCGCAGACAATAACTGTTGAAGCATTAACCGAAAACGTAATCATGCCTAATGAGAGCTATGCTTTAAGCTTCTCCAGTGATTCGGGTTTACCCGTTTTGGCGGAAATAATAGAAGGCCAAGGTGAGTTGACAGGTGGAATTTTGCGCCCTACCCAAGCCGGTGTGTTACGCATACGGTTTTCGCAGGAAGGCGATGACAGTTATTTTCCCGCAAGCCCAGTGGAACGAACCTATCAAGTAACGAAAGTAACGGGCATTGATGGTCAGGCTATAGTAAAAGTTTTTCCAAATCCGAGTAATGGAGAATTGAATATAGAGGCCAATGATAACGGAAAAGCGATTCGGGTATTGTTGGTTTCTTTGGAAGGGAAAAAATTGATCGAAAAGAGAATTGACACCAAAGAGAAAAAGACAAAAATCCAGATATCTGAGCCGGGTATTTACATAATGAAAATACGTTCGGGGAAAAAGAGTGAGGAACGTCGGATTTTGATTAGATAATATCAAGCCAAAAGGCTAATGAACAACCATTTTCTTATTTATCAGGGACAATAGTGATTATATCTTATCAGTTATGAAGTCAATTTCCATTAATATAAAAATTCTAATTTCCCTATTCTTTCTTTTAGCTCATGTATCGGTGTGTACAGGGCAAACTTGGGAAAAGAAAAGGATCGTTTTTCCAGAAAGAGAAAAACTGCAAAAAGCCAATACAGGAAAATCGGTTGGCATATCCGGTCAATATGCGGTGGCAATAACCGATGGAGGCTTGGTGGTTTGGAAACAGGATGGGATTGAGTGGAAAATTCAAGCCAAGTTAAGCTTAACGGGAATCCCTTCTATGAGGTTTGAATCGGCGAAAATAGAGGGTAATTATATCGCTGGTTTATATCAAGGTTCCCTTTATGTTTATGAGAAAAAAAACGGGGAGTGGCAGGATAGCCAAAACGCCGTGAGAATAGATTCGCCAATAGGAAAAATAAAAGACGGTAAATTTGAGACAGCCTCAAATGCTCTGGCATTTATATCCTACAATGAGCAAAATGAAATGTATTCGGATATACAGCTTTATCAACGTCCTGAAACAGGATGGGCTTCTGATTCAGAATTGAAACCGATAACATTTACCCTTTCAGACTCTCTTTGGCGTATTGGTCTTTCAGATCAAGTTTTATGCGCTGTGAGTTGTGGCCCAGAATATACATTTAAAATTTTCGAAAAAGGAGATGTATGGAATTCTGAAATTCCGGCGGTTAAGAGTTATGCTTTCAATGCGCCTGATAATTCGAATCCCGTAAGTTTTGGGTATGCTGTTTCTGTTGATGCCAATGTAATTGCCTCAATGGAATTAGCGACGGGATATATACACCTTGTCGAGAAAAAGAATGGAGAATGGCCGGAAACACTGGGGGCCACAACGGCAAAACTTCGGCCATCTGATTATAAATTTATTGATAATGCGACGCTTCCTCAGATTAATTTGAACCTTTCTGCTTCGGGCTTATTGGTTGCGTATGCTTTAGAGGGAGTTCCTTGGGCCAAAGTTGAGTTATTTGAGCCTAGTGGAGATGATTGGCTCAGGTCAGATCCAAGAATGATTTTTAAACAAGAAATTAAAGCTGGAGCGCCGGAGTACTATTATGGAGAGTTGGAGATTAGTGCGGGTTATGATGGTAATAATATCGCGATCCATATGGACGGGAAAAAAAATATCCCGGAGGATTATGAAAACCTGAACTTTTATGCGAAAACGACTTTTTGGCCGAAAGCTATAAAAGCTGATTATGAAAGGTCCGGTTCATTACGAAAGATGATTCGCTCGGATAAACCTTGGTTCGAAAAAAGAGAATTGGTTTATGCGAATGAAAAGGAATTATGGGCAATGCCTGTAAATCGCAGAGGAAGACTATCTGTCGGTCTTTATGAAATATCAGAAATGGAAAAAACGCCTTTGGCATATCTGGATGTCGATGATTTAAGTTTTTATCCCGTAGCTATCGCTTTAGAAAATAATCGACTTTTTGTTTTGTCCCAAAATCTTGAACTGGGAGGATATCGGGTTTTTGTTTTTGAAAAACCAGCTGTAGCTTGGCGAAGCACTCATGAGCCTAATGCGGTTATTGATATTAAAGGTACCGTACAATCTAATGAAAAAGCTATTTTAAGGTTTTCAGAAAACGTTTTGGAAATATGGGATGGAAAACGATTGTATCAATTTAACCAAACAGAAGGCGAGTGGGCCCCTATTAACGAACCAGATGATTTAGCGGTTGATGAATCCGATTTTATATCTGATGATTTTGCTTGGAATAATACGGAAGCCGTACGTCTTATTATATCTGAAAACGAAGGGAAAATATATTCCTTCGCAAAAGAAAACCAAGGCTATTCGGATACACCTGTGGTGGTTGGGAATTTATCTGAAGATGAAAGTATTATGCCGAATTCAAGCCTTTCCGTATCTGGTGATGGTTTAATAACGGTTGGTGGCGGTGATGTCGTTTATATATTTTCAAAAGAACAGGAAGGCGGTTATAAAAAAATAAAAATCTCCATATCGGATTATTTAACTAATGGGAGTAAAACCGAGATTCTCTCTACGTTGATTCTAGACAATAGCTTTTTTGTAGCGTATAAGACCAATCGTGGCGGGCAATGGTATGTGGAAGCTATGGTACTTACGAAAAACGATTCGGAAGAATGGGATTCGAATCTTTCAAAAGAGATATTGGCGAAAGGAAAAGCAGATATTGATCTACTTAAAAGCGCTAATACAATTGCTAGTCTCCGACTTGTAGATAATGGAGTTATTTTGTTTAACAGGTTTTATAATAATGAAGATAAACAAGGCGCAAGCGAGGCCTTTGTCGTATTTGGAAAAAACGAATAAAGTAAAAAAGTTTAGTGTATTTGGGTTTATTGATTGAATCTGGAAAATCAGCTTTTACATGGATAAGGGATTGTTAAGGTCTAAAATTTGTAAAGGTTACGTTTAAGAAAGGGTATGAGCTTTCGTTTTGCCTCCAAAAGTTACATATACTATGCACTGCCGTAGCTTTGGTTTATATTAAAAGCCGGTTAGGCCAAATGATCAGACCAAGGCCGGGACGTTTCTTAATCGAGGCTAGAAAAGAGTTTCAGCAAACAAAACCCATTTACGATGTTCACGAATACGACCTCCCGCTTATCCGAAGTCAAAATCTGGCAATCGTTTTTGGCCAGTCAAGGTTATGCCATTGGTGCTGTAGACGGCGTATATGGTCACGCCACCCGCAAAGCGGTACAAGCTTTTCAGAAAGACCAAGAGCTTAAACCCGACGGTATCATCGGGGTGCGGACCCTGTCCCAAGCCGAAAAAATGGGAATGGCTTTAGCTAACGTCGATGATAGTGTTTCCGGAAAACCGGATTTTGGTCCCATGAACCCGGAACGGAGAAGCGAAGAGTTCGGTGGATTTGGCTATTCGGTGCATCAACCTACGAAACAGGTGATCATCAAAGGCCGGTGGGCCTCGGAGAATATTGTCTCCGTGATGGTGCCACAACTCAAAGGCGTTAGAAATCCGTATGCGGGTATTCCGCTAAACGGAAAGGTGTGGTTCCACCGCAAGGCGGCGGAGCGTATTCAGGCTCTTTTCGAAGCTTGGGAAACCAACGGATTGTCCGACAGGGTGCTGACATGGGGAGGAGGTTATGTTCCTCGTTTGGTTCGGGATAGCCAAACTTTATTGAGTAGCCACACTTTCGGGATAGCTTTTGACATCAATATGCAATGGAACGGATTGGGTTGCGAACCAGCTCGTCTGGGCGAGAATGGTTGCGTTAGGGAACTAGTACATATCGCCAACGCTCACGGGTTTTATTGGGGCGGACATTTTAGCCGAAAGGACGGAATGCACTTCGAATTAGCTCAATTGTAACACTAAGGTCTCAAATTATAATCTGATCATAATGAAAGAAGCCCTTGCGCATAGCAAGGGCTTCTTTGATAAACTAGAACACGCAAATGCGTGCGGTCTATTTACGCTTTACTCAGTACTCTTTACAAATATATCAGGCGTTCTGCTCAGCCGTAAGCTCGGCGATTTTGCAGATAATCTGAACCGCTTTTTCCATTGACTGTACCGGTACGTACTCATATTTGCCGTGGAAATTGTGTCCGCCTGCGAAGATGTTAGGGCAAGGCAGTCCCATATAAGAGAGTCTCGCGCCGTCCGTTCCGCCACGGATAGGCTTTACGTTCGGCTCCACGCCCAATTCACGGAAAGCTTTCTCTGCGATTTCCACAATATGGTAAACGGGTTTGATCTTTTCGCCCATATTGTAATACTGGTCGTTCATATCCAGCTTTACGGTGCCTTCGCCGTGTTCTTTGTTAAAGCGGTTAACCAAATGCTCCACAAAAGCTTTACGCTCCTTGAAGATGTTCATATCGTGGTCGCGAACGATATATTCGAGAACAGTTTCCTCTACAGAACCCTGGAAGTTCATCAGGTGGAAGAAGCCTTCTCTGCCTTCCGTGCGCTCCGGTACCTCGTCGGCGGGGAGGGCGTTGGCGAAGCCCGCTGCGATGCCCATCGAGTTGACCATTTTTCCTTTGGCGTAACCGGGGTGAACCATTCGTCCGGTAAAATTGATTTTCGCGTAAGCGGCGTTGAAGCTTTCGTACTCCAACTCGCCGATTTTTCCGCCGTCCATGGTGTAGGCCCATTCCGCTCCGAATTTGTCCACGTCGAAGAGGTTGGCGCCTTTGCCTACTTCCTCGTCCGGGGTAAAGCATATACGGATCTCGCCGTGTTTGATTTCCGGATGCTGGATCAAGTAATCCATTGCGGTCATAATTTCGGCCACTCCGGCTTTGTCGTCGGCGCCCAAAAGGGTAGTGCCGTCGGTAGTGATCAGCGTTTGGCCCTTATAGTCGGTAAGTTCGGGAAAATCGTTTGGCGAGAGGACAATGTCTTTGTCCTTGTTCAAAACGATGTCGCCACCGTCATAGTTCTCGACGATTCTAGGGTTTACGTTTTCGCCCGAAAAGTCAGGGGAAGTGTCCATATGCGCCACAAACCCGATGGTAGGCACCTCATGGTCCACATTTGACGGAAGGCTGGCGTACACGTAGCAGTGATCGTCGATCATTACGTCTTCCATACCGATTTCCTTCAGTTCCTCTACAAGGATATGAGCCAGTTCGAACTGACGCTGAGTACTTGGAATTGCCTCTACGCCGGGTTTTGAAGTGGTGTAAACTTTTACGTATCGGAGAAATCTTTCTACTAGTGTCATAAGATTATCGGGTTGAAATTAAGTACGTTTCGGGTGATTTGAACTCTGCAATAATGTGGCCATCCGCTGGTTTTCGGTCGTAACCTACAAAATACCAAAGCGGGACGAATTTGGTACGGCCCGTACCGGTATACCGGAAAAAGCTTCGGAGTTTATGTTCCCTTGGCCGACGTATCCTACCTTACGGTTTAGTGTTTCTGGATCAATTGGCCAGTATTAACAAGATGCGATTTTTCGGCCGTAAGGACAAAGCGGAAAGCGTTTTTTTGGAGTTTAAAGGGATTGTGATTGATCCCTTCAGGTGGTTTTTCGATTTATTTTGAGAAGGTTGGACGTTGAAGTGTGGAATGGTTATAAATAAAGGCTCATCCTGACAGTTTTTGACTTATTTTCGACGATGAAAGCCCTCGCGGAGGCCTCCTAAGCATGTGGCCGGGAAATTTAGCCTTGGTACGGTTGGTATTAACTTTAGAGGTATGAGAAAAAAGTTCCTTTCATTTTTTGTGTTGGCGGGCCTTTATTTTGGCGGAGCCAAAGCCCAGAACACTTCCGGGAACAAACCCAATTTCATTTTTATTCTGGCCGATGATCTTGGCTGGAGTTCCATGAGCCAAGGGGCGACAAATTACGGATATAGCAGTGATTTCTTCGAAACCCCTAACCTGAAGCGGATGGCGGACGAGGGTTTGTCTTTCAACAACGCTTACGTGAACGCTCCGAACTGTGCGCCGTCAAGAGCTGCGTTTTTGACCGGAAAATATGGAGTTCGTCCAGAGAATCACATAATGGCGGTGGTAAGCCTAAACCGTGTGGAGCATAATAATTTCGCTCCGGTAAAAATGCGGGGCCCCGTACAGGGGCTGGAAGACGGGACGCCGGAAATCAAGCCTGAAGCGATTACGTTGGCCGAAGCCCTTGGCAACGAATACGTCAAGGCGCATATCGGCAAATACCATGTTGGCGGGTCTCGGGAATCGACCAAACCTTGCGCACAGGGATTCGATTATAATTTTGGCGGAGCCATACACGGGAACAGGTTTTATTTCGCCCGTAAGCGTGAGGGTGGGTGGCGTTTTGGTCCGGAAATCACAGAAACACTTGACCCTTGGGCAAAACCTTACACGCAGGCTGAGTCTTTGGTTTTGGCAGGAACGGATGAGTTGGCCGGAAAGCGAAAGCATGTTTCCGACGCTTTGGGCACTTGTACTATCGATTTTATGGAGGAGCAGAAGGGACGGCCGTTTTTCATCAACCTGAGCCAATACGCTGTCCATTCGCCTATCGATAGGGGGAATTGCAGGCCGGATTTGTGGAAGAAATTCGCCCAAAAGAAAAAGATGTCGCCGAGTGCGATGGGGCATGACGAGCGTATAGGCTTGCCGGCTTTGGCTGCGAATTTTGACCAGACCATAGGCCGTATTCTGGACTATCTGGAGCAAACTGACGATCCGAGAAACCCGGGAAAAAAGTTGGCTGAAAATACGCTGGTGGTGTTTATGTCGGATAACGGAGGCACTTTTACGTCGAAGTATAACGGCCCGCTTCGTGGTCTGAAGGGAAAATTGCGCGAAGGTGGCGTAAGGGTCCCGATGATCGTTTGGTCGAAAGGTTTGTTGGGCAAAAAGCGAATAAACGCGGTTAACGAGGCGCCTGTTTCGGCCATTGACCTTTACCCTACTTTTTTGGATATGGCCGATATTCGCAATCCCAAAGGAAACGTCTTGGATGGCCGGAGTTTGAAAGCTCTGATAAACGGCAAGTCCGACAAAGTGAAGCGCCCGGAAGGGATATTTTGGCATTATCCGGGCAACCTAATCCGGCCATACCTTACGCTGAACGAGCGCCCTACAACGGCTATGAGACTCGGGGATTACAAGCTTTATTATTTTTACGAGAAAGAAAGCTATGAGCTATATAATCTAAGGGAAGATATCGGAGAGAAAAGGAACCTTTTGGAAGGGACTTCAGGTAAAAAAACGAATTCCATAGCGAAAAAGATGAGCTCCAAGATGCGCCAATGGCTTGAGGATACAAACGCGCCAATGGCGTTGAGATTGTCTGACGGCAAGCCGGCGCCATTGCCTAAACCTTTGGGGCGCGGTAGGAAAGGCGCGTAATCCTGTTTGTTTGAAGACATAAAAATTCAAGTTAGGATAACCTGAATTGAAAAATCACTCCCAACAACAATGTTGGGGGTGATTTTTTATAGAAAACCCATTCTGAAAACACCGCTTTGGCAATTTTAAAAAGACATTCTCCTTTTCTTTACGATAGCCTACGATCCACATAATCAAACAAAATACTCCCAGCCAATTTAGCCGTACGGTTATCCTGATCGAATTCGGGATTCAGTTCGGCGATATCCATACTGCGGAGCTTTTCGCTGGTCAATATTTTGTCCAGAGTCTGGCGATAAAACGTGTCGGGGATAATGCCGGAATAAGCGGTGGCGCTAACGCCGGGAGCAAAGGCCGAGGCGAAAGCGTCGAGGCAGGTGGTTAAGTAGACGTGCTGTACGCTGTCAATAAACCGCTGGATTTTTTCGGATACTTCAGTGGCATTTTGGGCGTGGAAGTCTTTGCCTTCGATATATTTGACCCCCAATTCATCAGCGGTATCGAAGAGCTTTCGGGTATTGCCGTTTTTTTGGATTCCCAAACACATATAGTTCAGGATTCGCCCCTGTTTTTGTTCGTCATGGGCTATTTGAAGGAAAGGGGTTCCTGAACTTGTTCCGAATTCTTTGTCCGGTTCGCGCAAATCGAAATGGGCATCGAAATTGATTATGCCGACCGATTCGTTCGGAAAGTTTTTTCTGAGTCCCAAAAAATGTCCGTAGGCGATATCATGACCGCCACCGATAACGGCGGGGAAATAGCCTTTGGCCAAGGCTTCGGCGCAGATTTCAGCCAAGGTGTTTTGACAGATTTCCAGATCGTTATTTTGGCAAATAACGTTTCCCAAATCCAGTAATATGGCGTCTTCGGGAAAGTGTACGGGAAAGGAAGACGCAACTTTCCGCAAAGCGTCGGGGCCGTTTATAGCACCCAACCGACCTTTGTTTCGACGGACGCCTTCCTGACATTTGTAACCGATCAGGGCTACGCCCTTTTGTCCGGGCCCAAGTTTGGGAATTTCTTCTTGGGTCAAATCAACGGTTCTAACCGCTTGGTGCCAACGCATAAGCTCGCGTTGTTTTTCGCTGTCAACACGCCCAGTCCAAGAACCGGGAGCCGTAGGTATATAAAAATCGGTATGTTTCATATTCGGTGAATTGTATGGCCAAAAAGCAAAGCCGTTACCGTCTAACAACAGCAACGGCGAGGTGTTCAGTAAGCCGGCGATTAACCTTTTACCAGTTCAGAATTTTTCCAAACCTTAGAAGGGGCCATCATGCCTTGGTGATAAAGGATTTCTCTGTAATCGGCGCAAGGGTAAGCTTGAAAATCGGCTAATTTTCCGGTAGCCAAAACGCCTCTGTCATCAAGCTTTAGGGCTTTGGACGCACGGCAAGTTAAAGCGGCGAGCACCTCGGCTGTACTTAGTTTTTCGGCGGCGCCAAATACGGCGGCTTGCATAAGCAAATGTCCCATTGGTGCGGAACCCGGATTCCAATCGGAAGCGATGGCCAAACAGGCTCCCGCGTCCAGTAGTTTTCGTCCGGGTGTATAAACCATTCCCAAGCCCAACGACGCTCCCGGCAACGCGACCGCTACGGTATCGGAATTCGCCAAAGCGTTGATCTCTTCCGAACCGCTGTTTTCCAGATGGTCGGCGCTTAGGGCTCCCAGTTCGGCGGCCATCGTTCCGGCTCCGGACGTGAATTGGTCGGCGTGTACGGTAATGTCGAATCCCATGGCTTTGGCCTGGTTCAGGTATTTGACGGACTGAGCCACGGTAAAGGCGGTTTCTTCCGTGAAAATATCGACCCTGTCGGAAAGCCCTTGTTCCTTCACCACCGGCAAAATCTCATTGGCTACATAATCGAGATAGGCTTCATTGTCTCCGTCAAAATCCTTCGGCTTGGTGTGCGCAGCCAGACATGTGGAAATCAAATCCGCTTTTCCCGTCTCGTTCGCTTCTTTTATAGCCCGAAGCATTTTCACCTCGTGTTCCAGTGAAAGTCCGTAACCGCTTTTTACCTCCGTGGTGGTTACGCCTTGCGCTAGGTGCCTGTTAGCCCTTAGCGAAACACCGTCAATAAGTTCTTCCAAAGAGGCTTCCCGGGTTTTGTTGACAGAACTTTGGATACCGCCACCCGCTCTGGCGATTTCCAGATAAGGAACGCCGGCCACCCGCATAGCGTAGTCCTTGGCCCGGCTTCCCCCGAAGCAGATATGCGTATGGGCGTCCACAAAGCCGGGAAGTAATACCGCTTCTTCTTTTATTTCCTCAAACGAATCGGCTTTAGGCTTTAAAGCCTCAAAATCGCCGACCGCCACAATTTTTCTGTCTTCTGTAAGCACGCCGCCGTTCTCGACAATCTCCAGCTGGCTGTCCGACAAGGCGCCCTTGTCCGGCAACTTGTCTAGGGTAAGTATCTGGCTAAATGGGCCGATGAGTTTTCTCATAGCGTATTCGGGTAATATTTGTTTGTGTGTCTCCCTTTCGGGAAAAAAAATGCATTTCGGTGAGCGCTAAAATACTCATAAATCGGGAAGCCCCTTGGTTTGCCATGCCTTTAAATCGGGTAAAACCAGTGGCGCATTACTGGAGCTAAGGTTCTAATTTTTCTTTTTTTAATAAAATCAATAACCTTTTTAAATAAAAAAAATTTATAGGATGAATAAAATTTCATCACAAATGAAAAAAATATTACTGATAGCTGTTTGTATGATGGTAGTTTGCGATTTGATAGCGCAAACAAACCAAGGTATCGTTGTGCAAGGTATCGCTAGGGACAGCGATAAAGTAGCTTTAGGAGAACAAGACCTTGAGTTCACGTTTATTATTTCAGGATCGAGCGGAACTGAATATGAGGAGACAAAGACTCTGAGGACTGACCCTTATGGAGTATTTTCTCATGTGATTGGGCAAGGCAGTCAAGTCGGTACCAAGACTTTTGCGAATATTAACTATGGGAACCAACCGCTTAAATTGGAAATAAAGGCCAGTTATGATGGAGGGACGCCTAAGACAATCTCAAATTCTCCGTTTAAACATGTGCCTTATGCTTACCATGCCGTAAATGGAGTTCCTCCTGGTACTATCATGGCCTATATTGCGGGGAATACAGCCCCTAGTGGATGGCAGATTTGTGATGGAAGTGCTGTCCCGTCTGGTACAGCTTTGCGCAATATGGGAGTGACTAATACGCCAGACTTAAGAGGGATGTTTTTGCGAGGTGCAGGGAGAGGAACTTATACAAATACTGCGGGGTCTAGAGTTGAAGGTCCGAATTTAAAGTCCTCACAGAAAGATACTTACAAATCGCATACACATAGTTCGGGTAGTCTTGAGACAGACAATGACGGAGAGCATAGGCATAAAATAGAAGGGGAGGATGCATCTGGAGTTGGGGATAGTGAACATGGAGATTATGTATTAGAAAATGGAAATACAGGAAATGACGATAAAAATTTTTATACCAGTTATAACGGTTCACATAGCCATGATATTACTGGATCAGTAGGTTCAAGTGGGTCCACTGAAACAAGGCCAGTAAACTACGGAGTTCACTATATCATCAAACTTTAAGGCAAGCAGGGGGCAAGGAAAATGAAAGTAGGGAAGGTATTGCTTATTCTGCTCCTTTGGGGAGCGGGGGGAGGGCTCTATGCCCAAACTGGTCCACAGATATTTGTAGGAAGTGAAGCGACAGGATCTGTATCAATAGCTGGAGGCGTTGAGGTAAGGGTACAAGTTGGTAGCCCGATTTACACTCCGTCAACTTTGATCAAAAGCACTAACTACAGCGTAAATTACCCTTTTAACCTGTTTTATTTCGGCAGGACTTTTTCCGAAAGCACTTTTGATATTTCAAAAGGCTATTTCTCGGATAAAGTGCTGATCAAATGGGAAGTTGGAGCTTACAGAAAAAAGGTCACGCAATTAAAACTATATAGGCGGGTATTTGACCGGAACAATATCAATGACCCGACGCCATTCACATTGATTGCCACATTGGCTACGGATATTTACGAGTATGAGGACCTGGATACAGAAGGTGGCCTTATATACGAGTATATGCTTGAAGCCGAGGGAATATCAACGGAAATCCGTAAGCGGTATATGAATTTTATCACAGGGCTGGGCTTCCGAAATCCCACTGCGGTGGTTACTGGCCTTGTCAATTTTGATGGAGGCAATCCTGTCAAAGATGTGGCCGTTAGGGCCGAAGCGCAGGGAGCGAGCAAGTCCAATGGGCAAAGTGTTTATCTAAAGGGCAGTAAGTCATGGCTTTCGACTAACCTTGGTTTAACCGAAGAGGTAGACGAACTGACCTTGCAGGCTTGGATGAGATTGGATTCCGGAGAACAGGATTTTACCCTTTTTGATCTTTTTGAGGGAGCCGAAAGTAAGTTTAGGGTTTCTTTGTCAAGAAAAGCGGAAGGTTACCGCTTTAGCTTTTTTAAGGAGGGAGGGAGTTCTTCTGTATATTCCGTACTGTTGCCTGGAAAGATCCCGACAGGTGCGGTTAACGGAAAAGGGGAAGATATTATGTTTGACTCGGAGGAAATGATGAATGCCCAAGACTCTGAGCAGAATTTCTTTCATGTCAGTGTTAGTCTTCGCAAAGGAGAAACGCCGGAACTTTTTGTAAGCGGAAGGCCAATGACCGCAGAGTATTTCTCGAGTTTTGCTACGGCCGAGGAAACGGATATAGATGAATGGATACAAACCTCAGGTAACCTGACCTTTCAGGGATTACCATCTTTGGGCATAGTGGATATGGGTAAAGGCCTGGAAGGCAACTGGGACGAGACCCGGATTTGGAAGAAGAATTTTGACGACGAAACTATCCGTACCGATTTCCGCCGATATTTGGCCGGGAACGAGCCTGATATGATATGCTATCTGAGGTGCGATGAAGGAGTTGGGGAATATACCTATGATATTTCCAAGGGTCCGATCGAGTTTAACCGAAACCACGCTCGGTTGGTGAAGTCGGATTGGTCTCAAGATATCCCGTTGGAAACCCAGCTCGGGATAATGGGCATTACGGACAAAAACGGCAATTATATTATAGCGGCCATACCGTATAGTGGGGCGGGAGAGTCCTACACTATAACGCCGATGTATGGTGTTCACCAATTTGACCCTAAACAGCAACTGGTTTATTTGGGCAAAGGTGCGGAAGTGGTGAACCAAGTGAATTTCATAGATATATCATCCTTTATTTTCAGAGGTATTGCAATGTATGACGCAAGGCGAATGTTTGATGCGTTGGAGACAGTGCCGGGAGTGATAAAGATAGAGGAAGATGGCTATAACCAGTATCGGGTAATAAAATCGTCTGGAGAAGAGCTGGTAAATAAAGGCGGGTATTTTCAAGATGGGGAAGAACTCAAAGAGTACCCGAAGATCTACCTTGAAGGAGCGAACGTATATGTTGATGGCGAACTTGTTCTAGATAAAGATAAACGCCCAGTAGTAACGGACAAGGATGGAAAGTTCGAGATAAATGTACCTATTGGGAACCATTTTGTAGAGGTTAGAAAAAAGAACCATCACCTCGTTCATGGAGGACGTTTTCCTGCGGCTTCAGGCTCCTTGTTCGAGTTCTTCGAACATCAGGAAGCGCCTCGAGTGTTTCTGGACACTACGTATGTTACAGTAGTCGGTCGTGTGGCTGGCGGATCAGTTGAGGCGGCAAAGGAAATAGGGTTTGGTTTTGATGGGAAAAAGGAACATCTGTTTTACGCTGATACGGATAGTGCGCATTCTGTCACCTATAGTTCAATTAACAATATAGGACAAGCTAGGCTGATACTGAATTACCTTCCTCCAGGTACGCAAGCAGGTAGTGAACTACAATATTCATTCAAGACGAATAGTGAAACTGGTGAGTATAAAGAGAAACTTTTGCCACTAAAGTATACTTTGAATGAAAGTAATGGCATAAAAGTGCTTAGTAATGGAGAAGTCTCGCTTTTAAGTTCTAATGAAGAGCTGGATTTTGAGTCTGTACCTGATACACAGGTATCTCAGTTTACAGGGCCTCAAGATGAGGTTTTGGACACAAGTTTACCGTATCATTTCTCGAAGAGTTTTATCTATAGAGCCGTGCCTGAGCTTCGGGTATTAATGCAGGAAAGTGAAAAGTTTGTGACAATAGAGGATGAGGTAATATCCACAGATGGCTTTGAACATCCTGTATTCGGGCAAATGAAGCCTTACTCGGTAGAGTTGTATACACTTGAATCTTATGAAAACAGGGATGACCCAAATGACATTAAAGAGTTTGAGGTACCAGTAGTAGATGGGGAGTTTGTAATCACAAATACCTTGGCCTACCCAGGAACGGAGACTTTGGTGAGAAGCCCCAAAGATGCAAGTATAATTACATATAGTTTTAAGGCGGGGACACCTTCGATTACCCCTCCGTTCACTCAAAATCTCGACATTCAGTTTAAGGTTAACGGACTGCTTTATTCCCCTACGACAGATTACGAAAAGAAAGGCATTATATTGGGCGGGATCTCTGACGGAAGTCAAACATTTTTTACCGTGGCTCCTGATATTCCTGATATAATTCTAAGGGACCCGCCCGGCTCCAATAGTTTTGCTACCATTACGCAAGGGCAAAGCATTACGGTTAAAAAAGAGGCGAACGTGACTTCCTCCATGAATGACAATATCACTACTGGGGTAAGTCTAGGAGCGGATTTTGAAGCCGGGGGCGGTCTTGCGGGGCCAGTTGTGGATATTGATGTTACCGAAGATGTAAGTACCGGGATCTCAACAACAAGAAGTACTTCCGAAACAGGTAGCGTTACAGAGACTTACACATTCAATAGGACAATTTCTACCAGCTCGGATCCGACTTATGTTGGGGCGGATGGAGATCTGTATATCGGAAAATCAAAGAACTACTATTATGGAATGTACGATAATATCGAAGCCACAATTGAGGCTGTGGATGAAGCTCCCCACATAAAATTGACAAATAATAAAGGAGAGTCAATTCATATTAACAAGACAAAAGCTATCAGTTTCAAGGAGGAAGCTTCGAAAACATTCTTTGTATACTCACAAAAATTCCTGCTGGAAACGCTGATCCCCGAGTTGGAGGTAATAGTTCAGGCGATCGATAACGGATCCGCAATTCCGGGAGAAGATGGTATACAGGAAAGAGAGAGCTATGAACAACAAATTCGTCTTTGGAAATCGACTATACAGGAAAACGAAAGGTCTAAATATAAGGCGCTGAATGATCGTTCAGGTTTATTGTCTGATATTGAGGCCGTAGTTGACAGTAAGTTTTCACCGCTATTGGACAAAGCGTTTGAGAATAATATTTCTTTTGAAGCCGGTTCGGGTGAGTTTCAGGAGACGATAGAAACTACATTGATCCGAGCAACAACAACGGAAGTGACACTCGCTGTAGATGCGTCATTTGCGTTGGGAGTAGGTTTAGAGACAAACGGAGTGGGCGTTTCGCTAAATACAAGCGGTACAAACTCGAACGTTAGCGGTGGCATAGATACCGATGAAGAGGCTCTGACGACGACAATTAGCTATACGCTTAGCGACAATGATGAAGGAAACTTCCTTAGTGTAGATGTCATTAATCCTTTCGATGGCAACGGCCCTATATTCGCTACTATTGGCGGGCGGACTTCGTGTCCGTACGAGGGGGCTTCGGTATCAAAATTTTATAATAATGATACCTATGAGCCAAAGGTAATCGGTGAAGGGGGGGAGCTGTTCGGCTTCGCTACACAACAAGTGGAAGATCCCGAAATCACTGTTAACAGGAAAGAAGTTACCGATGTTCCGGAAGCGGGAGCCGCGGAGTTTATGCTTTATCTTAAGAATAACGGGGAGACTCAAAAGGAATCAAACTTCTTACTCAAGGTAGATAATATAAGCAATCCGCTGAATGCCATCACAAATATTAGTGAAAACGGAACCGTCGTCAATGTTCCTTATGGTCAGGAAGTTCCGTTTTTATTAACTCTTAGGAAATCCGTCTCAGATGTATATGACTACGAGAATATAAATATCACTCTCGCCTCACTATGCGAACCGATAGATCTTATCGATACGGTAACCGTAACGGCCAGATTCGCCCCTTCATGTTCGGGGGTAGTAGTATCCAAACCATTGGAAAACTGGGTGGTCAACCACAATATAGCCTTTAACGATGATGGAACCACAAATGCGACAGTCATCGAATTAAAGGACTATGACAGGGACTTTGGGGGAATGGAACGGATGGTATTGGAATACCGAAACGCCAAATCTCCTTCTTGGACTAGGCTTCATACTTACTACAATACCACCGAAGGTTATAACGAAGCCGTTACGGCTAATCAGGATCAGATTAGCTTGTTGGAAACTGCCAAAGTCACTTTCGCCTGGGATATAGGCGAGGCGGATTTGCCTGATGGGGAATATGAAGTCAGAGCCACCACTTATTGCGCAAACGGAACAGAGTATACGTCCAAAGCGATAAGGGGAACGGTAGACCTTAACGTACCCGTACAGTTCGGAACACCTTCGCCAACGGACGGAATCTTAAGCGCTGGTGAGGATTTGCGCCTTCGCTTTAGCGAAGAGGTACTTTACAATAGCGCTATAAGTAAGATTGAGATTAAAGGGGAAACCAATCAGCAGAAAATCAACCATGCCGTTTCGGCATACTTTGAGGGAGCGGGAAATAACGTGGTGATTCCAAAACCTAAAATCGTAAACGGTGACTTTTCCATGGAGTTCTGGCTTCGGGATCTGACTAACGGAGCGGCGGCTACCTTGGTGGTTCAAGATAACGGCATGCGTGTAGACCTAAACGCAGGGCAAATACATTGGAGTATTGGAGATCAAACATTATCTACGGCAATCGCTGATGATGAATTGTTCCATCATTATACATTGACGTATTCCCAAGAGAACGGAACCTTAAGGATCTATCAGGACGACAGTGAATTGAAGCACCGAAATGGTGTAGGCTTTCTGGATTTTGAAAGTAATAATGACCTAGTGATAGGAGGAAATACTTTCAAAGGTAATATCCATAATTTCAGGATTTGGAAAAAGTCGCTGACTATATCTGAAGCCTATGCGAAGATGTACGATAAGTTGCTTGGCACGGAGAAAAATCTGGCTGGTTATTGGCCGATGAACGAGGGTAACGGAACTCTAGTCCGGGATTTGGCCCGATTCCGTCACGGCAATATGAACGCTACTTGGGATATCAAACCCAAAGGCACGGGATATGAGTTTGCGCACGGACATTTTCTGAAATTAGACAATGTAGGCTTTGCTCAACTTACGGACGAGATGGATGCCACGTTGGAATTCTGGATGAAGACAGATTCTCCGCAACAGGCTTCCCTGTTCTCCAACGGCCGTGGCGATGGTACCGATCTGGATCAGGCCAATGGAAAAGACAATAAGTGGTCCGTTGAGCTTGATACCGATGGGAAATTGAATTTTGCCAGCGAGGGCGTAAGGCTTGAGCTTACCCCTGACGCCGTTACGGACGGCAATTGGCACCATGTAGCGATTGTGATGGGACGGCGGGGTTCAATGAAGACCTATATTGACGCACAATTGGTCAGTTCGAACGCTGTCAGCCATATTGGCGGATTCTCCGGAAATGTGATTTGGTTAGGAGCCAGAGGCTTTATCAGCCTGTCCAGCCAATATAGCCAAGACCGGAAGTTCACGGGCAAGCTCGATGAGGTACGCCTGTGGAATATGGAGCGTACGTTAAAGCAAATCGACCGCGACCGTTATTGCGAGGTTGATTTCAATACAACGGGACTGATGGTTTATGCTCGGATGAACGAACCTGATCCCGTAACCGGTGACGGGCCGCGTTACTACCATTACTATAAAAATAATGAGGTCAGCGCCTCGAAGGCGGTTTTGAATGGAGGCTCGGTTAACTACACCGAAGACGCGCCCAAAATTAAACCCGCACGCGAACTGCTCTCGTTCAACGTATATCACGTAATCAATGGTGACGAGATGATCCTGAGCCCGGAAATAAGCAACTGGGCGATATTGGAAGGGCAGATTCTTGACATTACGGTTCACCGGATGTTCGACGAGTCCGGGAATATGCAAAGCTCTCCTATAACCTGGACGGCCTTTGTTCGCCGAAACCCGATGCGCTGGTTTGTGGGTGACAACGAAGACCAAGTGGTCATCAACAAAGACACTGGCGAGGAGAAACAATTCGAGATCACAATCGTGAACCAAGGCGGAACGGACCAGCCTTTCTCTATCGACAATATCCCGTCTTGGCTGACTGTGGAACCTTCCGAAGGGACTATGACTCCGAACAGTTCCATTAAGGTCACCTGTACGGTGGACGGTGATTTGCCTATCGGCGAATACGCTTTAGACCTCTACCTGGATACCGATTATGACTTTGACGAAAAGATAAAGGTAGACACCCGGGTGTTCGCAAAAGAGCCCGATTGGCAAGTCAATGCCGCGGACTACGAATATAGCATGAACGTGGTGGGCAAAATCAGGATCAACGGTGAGATCTCCGACGACCCTTATACCATGGTATCGGCGTTTGTCAATGACGAGCCGAGAGGCAAAGCCTTCCTAGCTTATGATGATGTTTACAAGGAGCATTTTATCTACCTGACCGTTTACGATAACCAGGCGGCGGGCAATAAGGTGGATTTCAAAATCTGGGACGCTCGCACCGGGCGGATAGTGGTTGCCGAGATCGACGGCGAATTGGATATTCCTTTTGTCGCCAATGATGTGCTTGGTTCTCCAAGCGCCGCAAAGATCTTCTCGGCCACTGACCAGATGGAGCAAGTCCTGAATCTGGAAGCCGGTTGGAACTGGGTAACCGTATTGGTCGATGATCCTGATATGACGGATCTTGACAAGATGAGCCAAGGGGTATCGTTCAGCGACGGTGATTTTATCAAAGGAAACCCCTCCAGTGGCGATTATACGGCCATTTACACTGACCGTTACGGCTGGTCTGGGACTTTGAACGGGAATATGGCGCCATCGGATATGTACAGGTTCCGGTTGGTGGAAGGAATGACGCTTAGCTTTACTGGCAGAATGCGTGACGCCCAGCAGAATTTGCGGATGGAGCAGGGCTGGAACTGGTTGCCGTATCTGAAATATGAGGACGCCCCGATAAACGAGGCCATGGCATATTTCGAAGCCAGGGAAAACGATGTTATCAAGAGCCGACGGGGCTTTGCGATATATGATAACAAGCTGGGCTGGATCGGAAGCATCTCGCACCTGAAGACCAACAAGGGCTATATGCTTCTTTGCGCCGAGGGTCAGGACTTTAGCTACGCGTCTTTCGGGCAAGCGCCGAAACCAGCGCAGGTCCGTACGGACGTGTTGCCGGCCGAGCCTGATTTTGGCAATAGTGGAAAATTCGAGCACACTATGTCATTGGTGGCAAATATACCCGACTGGCCGGGCGGAGGCGATCTTGTGCTGAAGGCCTATGCGGGCGAAGAATTGCGAGGTATCGCCAAGGCCAGAAATATCGAAGGAAAGGGACAACGGTTCTTCCTGACGATGTTTGCCGACAAAGCGGGAGACCGTATGCGTTTTGAGGTGGTTAACGAGGACAATGGACATATCCTTCTTGCCGGCAACGGCCTTGATTTTATCGCTGACGGCGTGACGGGTACCTTGTCTGATCCGTTCCCGATAGAGCTTAAGGGAGTGGGAGTGCAGGATTTGGTTTCGGTAGAAAACCCTGTTGAAGACCAGTTGACGGTTTATTTCAACCTTGAGGAAGAACAGCGGGTGCGGATCAAGCTGATCGGGTCAGATGGCCGTTCACTGTTCTCCGACAGAGTGAAGGTTCCTGCCGGGGCATATTCCTGGGAACGGAGTTTTGATTATCCGTCGGGCGTGTATGTGCTGAGCTTGCAAGCCAATGGCTGGACAAGAACCATCAAACTGATCAAAAAATAAAGAATAGCCTTCCCGATACGTCGGGAAGGCTATTTCTATTCGGTAATGATAACCGGGATTTTGATTTCCGATAACCGAAAAGAATCAAAACGATGAAAAAAATAATTTCCACTATCTGGCTGTCCGTTCTGGCTCTTATACTGAGTTTTCAGGCCGGATATTCGACGGTGACACCTCCGGATTGGTCGGTTCGAGCGAACGACTTCCAATACAATATGACTGTGATTGTTTTTTCCAATATTGGGGGAACGGTGATCCAGGACGCGGACAGTGAAGTGGCCGCCTTTGTAGGCGGGCAATGCCGTGGTGTTACCAATTTCGTTTACGATCCGAAAACGAAACGCTATCTGGCTTTTCTGACCGTATATAGCGACTCGCCCGGCGAGTCAGTTACGTTTAAGGTTTATGACAAAGCCTCTTCAAGCGTACACGATATCGGCCGTGGGGCGGTATTCGCCGACGGTGGCGTAATCGGGAGCCCGGACAGGCCGTACAGCCTCTCGGACCCGGCCTTGGAGACAGGAGCCACATTGCAAAATTTCGATTTCGCTACGGTAAGAACGTGGGTGACCCGTGAGAGCGATGATACATTCAGAATACTGGTGGACAAAGGCTACGGCGTAGACGCCTTGGTGCCGGTGTTTCAGGCTTCGCCGGAAGCCAGGGTGACGATTGATGAAGTGCCCTTGGTTTCGAATACCGATCCTTTGGATTTTAGCCAAAGCGTAACCGTTACGGTACAGTCGGAAGACGAATGGACCACGAACACCTACACTATCCATGCTGCGGAACGGCCGTATTATTTGGGCTCGACTTTGGAATCTTGGTCTATCGGAGGTCATGAGGGGATTATTGATGAGAATAATCTCGTGACCGTGCACGTACCGCCCGGATTTAACGTGGCCGAAGCGCAACCGGAATTTGTGTTGTCTATCGGCGCTAGGGCGAAAATCAATAGCGAAGTGTTGACCAGCGGACAGACGGTGGTTGACTTAAGGAAGGACAAAACGTTAGTTGTGGAATCCGAAGGCGTGGAGAATTTCACCGCCTATACTTTGCGAGTGATCGTAGACTATTTCGAAGGGTCGGACCTTACGGCTTGGTCGGTGCCTCTCCAAAACGGGCAAACCATTTTCCATGAGGACGGAGTGGTAGAGTTCCATGTGCCTCCGGGCTATGACCTGTCTTCCGTGGAGCCAACCTTCTCCCTGTCGGAAGGGGCGGTGGCCAAATTGGGGGAAGAGGTGGTTGAGAGCGGGCAAACCAATTTCGATTTGACGAAAGACAAGAGTCTTGCCGTAATTTCCCAAAGCGGAGAGAACGTCAAAGTATATACTCTCCGGGCCGTTGTAGATTATTATCAGGGCGATGAGTTGACGGCTTGGGTAGTGCCGAACCAAAGCGGTACCACCATTTTTCATGAAGATGGACTGGTGGAATTCCATGTATTGCCGGGTTATGATATTACGGCCGTAAGGCCCAATTTTTCCTTGTCGCCGGGCGCTACGGCCAGAGTAGGCTCCGAACAGGTATTTAGCGGGCAAACCAGTCTGGATTTGAGCCGTGACCGCAGTTTTGCCGTCACATCCCAAAGTGGCGAAAGCGTTAGGGTATACACGCTCCGGATAGTGGTTGACTATAACCAGCGTTCGGAGTTGTTGTCGTGGTCAGTGTCTGGGCAAAATGGGCAGACGGAGATTCACGAGGACGGAGTGGTAGAGTTTCATGTGCCTCCGGGTTATGATGTGGCATCCGTAAGGCCCAATTTTATACTGTCCTCTGAGGCTGTCGCCAAAATCGGTGAGCAGGTACTGGTTAGCGGACAGACAACCGTTGATTTAAGGCAGGATAAAAGTATGACCGTTACTTCCCAAAGCGGAGAGAACGTATCGGTTTATACGCTTCGTTTGGTGGTGGATTATTTCCAAGGTTCGGAGTTGACGGCGTGGTCTGTTCCTTTCCAAAACGGGTTGACCTCGTTCAGGGAAGACGGCGTTGTGGAATTTCACGTTCCTCCGGGTTATGATGTTTCCGAGGTGCTCCCTACGTTCTCATTGTCAGAAGGCGCGGTGGCCAGAATTGGAGAGGACGTTTTGGTTAGCGGTCAATCGGCTTTGGACCTTGGTCGTGATAAGAGTCTGACGGTCACATCCCAAAGTGGAGAGAACGTGTCGGTTTATACGCTTCGTTTGGTGGTGGATTATTTCCAAGGTTCGGAATTAACGGCGTGGTCTGTTTCTTCCCAAAATGGACAGACCTCCTTTAGGGAAGACGGTGTGGTGGAGTTTCATGTACCTCCGGGCTATGATGTTTCCGAGGTGAGACCGACATTTTCCCTGTCCGAAGGGGCTACGGCAAGGGTAGGGGAGGAACTGTTGGTGAGTGGCCAGACAGCGATAGATTTAAGCCGTGACAAGAGTTTGACAGTCACCTCCCAAAGCGGGGAAAACGTATCGGTTTATACACTTCGTTTGGTGGTGGATTATTTCCAAGGTTCGGAGTTATTGACTTGGTCGGTGCCTCAGCAGGTAGGGGAAACAATCTTTCACGAAGACGGCGTGGTTGAGTTCCATGTGCCTCCGGGCTATGATACCGAGGCGGTAATTCCGCAATTTACATTGTCGGACGGCGCGGGGGCCAAGGTAGGCGAAGAGACGTTGGCCAGTGGCCAAACGGGGCTGGATTTGAGTCGCGATAAAAGCTTGGCCGTCACATCACAAAGTGGCGAGAACGTAAAGGTCTACACTTTACGATTGGTGGTCGATCACCTTCAGGGTTCCGAACTGATCTATTGGGGTGTGCCTGACCAGAATGGGGCCTCCATTTTTCACGAAGACGGCGTGGTTGAGTTCCATGTTCCGTCGGGTTATACCTTGGGCTCCGTCAAGCCCAGCTTTACGATTTCTTCCGGCGCGAGCGCCAAGATCGGCGAAGAGCCGTTGGTTATCGGCCAGAATATAGACCTTAGTCAAGACCGAAGCCTTGTGGTTACTTCCCAAAGTGGAGAAAACGTTACGGTATATACCCTGCGGGCGGTGGTTGACCACCTTCAGGGTTCCGAACTTTTGACATGGTCGGTACCGGACCAAGCGGGGGAGACGCTCTTCCAGCAGGACGGGCTGATTGAGTTTCATGTCGCGCCCGGCTACGACGTGGCCAACGTGATTCCGAATTTCACAATATCCGACGGAGCGACAGCCAAAATAGGTGGCGAGACTGTGGTAAGTGGCCAAACTGGCATTGATTTAAGCCGGGACAAAAGTATGGCGGTCATTTCGCAAAGCGGAACAAGCGTTACGGTATATACGCTTCGTTTGGTGGTGGATTATCTGCAAGGCGCTGAATTGTTGGAATGGAATATTCCTGACCAAAACGGCGAGACTGTTTTCCGTGAGGATGGCGTGGTCGAGTTCCATGTGCCACCGGGATACGATCTGTCATCGGTGACACCTTCATTCACCATATCGGCGGAGGCCGTGGCCAGAATCGGCGAAGAGGTGTTGACAAGCGGACAATCCAGTCTTGACTTGAGCCGAGACAAAAGCTTGGCTGTAACATCGCAAAGCGGAAAGAATGTGAGTGTTTATACCTTGCGTCCGGTGGTGGACTATTATGAGGGAGCGGAATTGACGGCGTGGTCGGTGCCGAACCAGAACGGAACGACTGTTTTCCAACAGGACGGCGTTGTGGAGTTCCATGTGCCTCCGGGTTATGATATTTCGGCCGTCACGCCCGACTTCAGCCTTTCCGCCGGGGCGGAGGCCAGAATCGGCGACGAGGTTTTGGTCAGTGGCCAAACGGCTTTGGATCTGAACAAAGACAAAAGCATGACGGTGATCTCGCAAAGCGGTGAGGCCGTAAGAGTTTATACGCTCCGTTTGGTGGTGGATTTTGAGACGGGATCAGAGCTATTGTCTTGGTCGGTGCCGGACCAAAACGGCGAGACGGTTTTCCGGGAAGACGGCGTGGTCGAGTTTCATGTTCCGCCGGGCTATGCGACGGAAGCGGTAGTGCCCGCATTCACATTATCCGCGGGGGCCGAGGCCAAAGTGGGAGGCGATGCGCTGGTTAGTGGGCAGACTGTGCTTGATCTGGGCCGTGACAAAAGCTTGGCGGTGACCTCCCAAGACGGTAAAAGCGTAAAGGTTTATACGCTTCGTCTGGTGGTGGATTATCTACAGGGTTCTGAGCTTACCGCCTGGTCGGTGCCTAATCAGAATGAGCCGACGGTGTTCCGCGAAGACGGTTTGGTGGAATTCCATGTGCCTCCGGGTTATGACCTTTCCGCCGTTAGACCATCGTTTTCTTTGTCGGACGGAGCCGAGGCCAAAGTGGGCGGGCAAGTATTGGCCAGTGGCCAAAGCGTGTTGGATCTGTCAAGCGACAAGAGTTTGGCCGTGACTTCCCAAGACGGCAAGAGTGTCAATGTTTACACCCTGCGGTCCGTGATAGATTACCGGACGGAAGCAAACCTATACGCTTGGGACGTTACGGGGCAAGTGGGGCGAACCGTTTTCCGCGAAGGCGGCGTGGTTGAGTTCCATGTAAAACCGGATTTTGACCTGGCGAACACCGTTCCGACCGTTGCGGTATCGGACGGGGCCAAGGTAGAGATTGACGGTAGGCCTTACCGAGCGGGCGACGCCGTGGATATGAATGAGGACCGGGTGGTGTTGGTTCGTTCCGAAGACGGCAAGACCGCCAAAGTGTATAAGATCAAAGCCTTTGTCGATTATTATTCCGGAGCGGAACTGACCGCCTGGAAGATCGGTGGCCAGAACGGCGAAACGATTTTCCACGAGGACGGGACGGTGGAATTTCATGTGCCTCCGGGCTATGATCTCACTTCCGTGATACCCGACTTCGAGATTTCGGAAGGAGCGGTGGCCAAGATAGGGTCGGAGAAGATAGAATCGGGAGTTACTTCGGTTGACCTTTCCCGTGACCAAAGCTTGGTGGTGACTTCGCAGAGCGGGGAAAACTTTAAGGTATACACCCTTCGGGTAGTGATCGATTTCAAACAGGATGCCAGCCTGTTGACAGCCAAGGCCAAGGGCCAGAAAGGCGAGACGGTTTTCCGGGAGAACGGAGTGGTGGAGTTTCATTTCTTTAACGGAAAAGACCTTTCAGCCGTAGAGCTTGAGTTCAGCGTATCGCCCGGTGCCAGTGTCCGTATAGACGGCAAAGTGTATGACGGCGGGGCGATTGACCTTAGGCAAGACAAAAGCGCCGTGGTGATAGCCGAGAACGGAGAAAACTTTAACGTTTATACCCTTCGGGGAATTATCGACTACCGGACAGGAGCCGAGCTTCTGAGCTGGACGGTAGACGGACAAATAGGGCAGACGGAATTCAAGGACGGCAATGTGGTGGAAATCCGGGTGCCTTCCGATTTCGATATCACCAAGGTGAAAGCGAGGTTTACCCTTTCGCCGGGGGCGATGGCCAAAGTGGGCGGACAAGAGATAGTGAGCAACCAGACAAGTTTGGACCTTAGCCGGGACAAAAGCTTGGTGGTAGTGGCCGAAAGCGGCGAGTTGTTCCGGGTGTATACTTTGCGCGTAGTGGTCGAGTTTGAGGAAGGGGCTAAGCTTCTGAGCTGGAACGCTCCGGGACAAACGGGTGAGACATTATTCCGAGAAAACGGTTTGGTGGAATTCCATGTACCCTCGGGCTACGATATTTCCGCGGTCAAGGGAACCTTTACCCTTTCGGACGGCGCCGTGGCCCGTGTCGGAAACCGTGAGGTAAAGAGCGGTGAGAGCGCTTTGGACTTCACTACGGATATCAGCCTGGTGGTGGTCTCCGAGAGCGGTGCCGTTTTCAACTCCTATACGTTGCGGGTAGTGGTAGACTTTAGTCATAGCGCAGAGCTTAAAACTTGGGAAGTTCAGGGTCAGAAAGGAGAGACATTGTTCCGCGAAAACGGTCTGGTGGAATTCCATGTGCCTTCAGGCTACGATCTTTCGGCAGTCAACGCCGAGTTTACCCTTTCCGAAGGTGCGTCGGCTACGTTGGATGGGGAACCTTTCGTAAGCGGGCAGAATCTTATCGACCTGCGGGAAACCAGAACGGTGGTGGTAAGGTCTGAAAGCGGAACGGAGCAGAGCGTTTACACCTTAAAGGCGATCGAAGACTTTGGCGCCGACGCCAGACTGCTCGCTTGGCATGTGCCGGGTCAGGTTGGCGGTACGGTATTCACAGAACACCACGAGGTGATTTTCCATCTACCGTATAATTTCGACGTTACGGAATCGGTCGGGGTATTTAGCCTTTCGCCGGGAGCCGAAGCTTATGTCGGCGACGAGTTGGTGACCAGTGGGCTGACGGCACTGGACTTATCGAAAGACCAGAGCTTAAGGGTCTTGGCCGAAGACGGTATCTCCAGCAACGTTTATACGATTCGGGCCATTGTGGACAAGAACGACGAAGCCCGGATCAAGGTCTTTGATGTTGAAGGTCAAATAGGCGAAAGCGTAATTCTGGATCAGGAAATAACGGTGAACGTGCCGGCGGATTTCGATCTTGGCCAAGCGCTGGTCACGTTCGAGGTTTCTGAACGGGCCTCTTTGGTTTATAAAGGAAGCCAAGCCGTTAGCGGGATCACTACCATTGACCTTACGAAAGACCAGAGCTTGTTGGTGATTTCCGAATCGGGCAAAAAGCAGAATGTTTATACCGTCCGGGCGGTAAAATCGCTTAGTGACGAGTCCGCCTTTATTTCCTTCAATATCGCCGGTCAGCGCGAGGTACCCGTGATTTCCAAAAACACGGTCACTGTGGAAGTGGACGAGGGCACGGACCTGACAAAAACCAAGGTGAATTTTACGGTATCGGAAGGCGCGAGTGTGTATCACAACGACCGTGAGATAGTTAGTGGCAAAACCGTAATCGATCTTAGCGAAGGTGGAGAGTTCTTGGTTGTGTCGGAAAGCGGGGCGGAATTCACCCAATACAATGTGGTGGTCCTGTGGATCGATACCGTTATGGAACGCTTTGAGGCGGCCAATATGGTTACGCCGAACGGAGACGGGTTTAACGAAACCTGGATGATCAAGAATGTGGAAAAATACAGGGATTGCAAGCTGAGTATATTCGATTTGGGCGGAAGGTTATTGTATGAGACAATAGGTTACCAAAACGATTGGGGCGCTACGGAGGACGGGAAACGTCTGCCAGTGGGCACTTATTATTTCAAGCTTGAACACGATACGGAAGATTTCGATAAGACGGGCTATATACAAGTGCTTTATTAGGCGGTCCGGTAGATTCTGACAGTTATGAGACAGATATTGAAAAGCGTAATATGCCTAATGGGCCTGCTGGCGATAGTGTCGGTGGCCCAAGCCCAGATGACGACGCCTTACGGCACGCTGTTTTACAAATTCGGGTTTTTGCGGAATCCGGCCCAAGTGGTGAATTATCAGCACGCTGTATATGTCGGGTACCAGAACTATTGGGTGGATGTGTCGGGCGCGCCGCAGAACCTGTTTGTGGGCGGTATCTACCGCTTTCGGCCGGAGGTGGCTATTTCCATGTCTTTGGACAAATATATGGAGAGCTTCGTGACGCGAACGTCCGGGCGATTACAAGGGGCCTATAAATTCAAGATCGACAAAAAGCAGAGCTTGAAATTCGGGCTTGAGGCCAAAATAGTGGACACCCGTCTGGATATGGACAAGATAGTGGTGTTTGATCACGAGCCTCTGTTACGCGAATTGGATCGTACCGCTCCTTATGTTTATTTCAGTGCCGGTGCGGAGTATGTGTATGACCGCTTTAGCGCTGAGGTTTTTATTCCGCAAGGTACCGAACACAGCTTTGACGTTACGGAAGGGGTTTATGCGTTGGCCAACTATTCCGTTCCGTTGAAAAAAGGCTTTGAGGTAAAAGGCGGAGCCGGTGGCGGCATATTGTACGAGTCTGGGTATTGGGAAGTGGACGCTCAGGTGAGTTACCAGTCCGCTTTTGACCTTAACTTGCGGTATCATTCCCTAGGCATAGTTTCGATGGGGTTCGCTATCAACTTCGGGCAGTTGACCGGTAGTGCGTCGTATAGCGCTAACGTAAAGTCGGATAGCGGAATGGGCGGAAACCATGAGGCGTTTCTGATGTATGGCGGTGAGGTAAGCGACATAAGAAAACGTAGGTTCAACAAAAACAAAAAGCTCTCTGGCAAATCCATCGATATCGGTGACGAGCTACAAAGACTTGAGGAACAGAATGAGGAGCTGGCCAAGTCGCTTGACAAGGTTTTGGAGGAGCTTGAAGAGCTGAACAAGAAACAGCAGGATTTTATCGATTCCGAAAAAGGGGAATCGAAGATGAAGAGTTACCCGCTGGAGCATATGGAAAGCGCCGAGGAGAGCGATGAAAAGGACGAGGTAAAGGCTGGTTATTATGTAGTGGTGGCTTCGTCGAAACATATGGCCGATTTCGAAAAGCTGAAGGCTTCATTGGCCAAGGTGGGCATGAAAGCCGGCGTGTTCTTTAACAACCGCAAGGAGCGTTACTATCTGTACACAGCCAAGTTCGATACGATGAAAGAAGCTATGAAGGAGATGAAACGAATGCGCAAATCCCGCTTCAAGGGAGTGAGGGTACACCGTTATAAGCCTGAGTAATCTTTGCAGAAGGTTTGCGGGGTGAGAACCCTCATCCCGTAAATTTTACTCGATCGAACTATGTTGTTGTAATTAATGAATTTTTTGTACTAATATTCGTTATCTTGCCTTTGTGAGTTATATGTTTGGCTCCTTTATCTGGTAAAGATATGGTAAACGAATACTACTTTGATAATTTTCCTGAGCTGGAAAGTGAGCGTTTGATTTTTCGCCGGTTTTCGATCGACGACGCTCCGGATGTTTTTGAGATACGCTCTGACGATCGAGTGATGAGGTTTATGGATAGCCACAAGCATCGCAACGTTTATGACTCCGAAGGGTTTATTTCGAAAAACTTCGAGATTTACAAAAAAGGGAATGGCTTGTTTTGGGCGATTGTGGAGAAGGCATCGGGTGAGCTGGTGGGTGATTTCGCTTTTTGGAGAATTGAGAAAGAAAACCGCCGTGCGGAAATCGGCTATAGTATGAAGCCGAAATTTTGGGGCAAGGGCTTTATGACCGAGGCGATGGACAGGCTATTGAGGTTTGGCTTTACGGATCTTAACCTGCATAGCGTGGAAGCGGAGATTAATCCCGAAAACGAGAATTCGGAGAAAGTTTTGCTACGGATGGGCTTTAAAAGGGAGGCCTATTTCCGAGAGAATCGTTTCTTTGATGGCTGGTTTTTGGATAGCGCCATTTATAGCCTTTTGGAGCGTGATTTTAAATATGATATGTCCAATCTTGTCGCTAGCGTGAATAGTAAAAAGTAGGACCGTTTGGCAATGGGTATAAGGTCTTAAGTATTAGGTATTCTATTGGTGAATTTACCTAATGCTTAAGACCTGTTTGGATTAAAACGACAAACTTTTTGGTAGAGTAACGCCAACTCGGTTTGTCGATAATATTCATCTCGATACGGGTTGTGTTTACAGGTCTCTGTTTATTCTCAATAAGATGTTTCGCTTGTTTTTGTTGGAATGAAGCGCCTGCATGTATCGGAGAGGAGTCTTTAAGGGATCAATTTAGAATTAAAAAAATGGCGCATGAGAGCAAGTCCCATACGCCGTGTTGGTTTAGGAGTAGGTATTTCTTTTAGGAAAAGTAGTCTATGTGAATTGGTTTCGTATAGGATTGGTATTCGCAATCCGCACCAAGATCCCAATCCCATTTTCTACTTTTTACCCTGTACTCTTTACCTTTTACTAATCAAAACAATCACCTGAAATCAAACCAATAATCACCTTCCAACGGTTTTTGCTCGCCGTGTTGGTTGAGGCTGTGCGGTTGGCCGTTCGGGCCGGTGTTGTCCGGGGAGTTGATCTTGGTTCCGATTGCCGGTATGGCGTTCATCAGTGAGATATTCCCTTCGGGGAACGGTGGGAGCTGGCAGTTTCTGGCCTCGTCCATTTCAGGTGTGAAGAGGTGCAGGAAGCTGTAGTCCGTCTCGCTGACGATGGTAAAACTTTGGCTGTTGTTGCTGATTTCGGCCCAATACAAATCGCCGAAATAGCCTTTGAATTCCGGATACACCCATTGAGCGCCTGTGCGGGTATTGTTGTAGGTGTTGCCCCATTCGCCCAGATTTTGGCCACGGGTACGGTTGTTCCATACACGGTAAGGGCCTTTGCCCAGCCAACGGGCTTTCAGGTCGGGCGTTTCGGGAAAGTCGAAGGTGATACCCAGCATCTCGTGACGGCCACGGATGTTGAATATCCGGTAGCTCAACTTTACGAGGCCCGACGGGAAGACTCTCCACTTGGCCCAGCTTCTTTTTTCGGTGAACCGGCTGAGGATTTCCAGCGTGTCGCCCACCATTTTATGCTCAAGCTTTTTCAGCTCGTACCCTTTTACGAATCTTGGTCCGTTGTTGAACGGAATCTCGCCTTTGCTGTTGTGTACCGAAGTCAGCAGGCCGGTTTTTAGGTCGAAGGTAACTTTGATATCGTCGGCTTTGGCAGTTAGTTTGTCGCCGTTCGTTTCCACGTTTACTTTGCCGTCGCTCTTCGCTTCCTTTACGAATCGCTTTGCGATATCCATAGGGAATTTGATCGGCCAAGTCCAGGTGTTCACTTTGTTATCTTCTTTGTCAAAAGCTTCGAGTACCAACAAATCGGCGTTCCTGAGCGAGGGAAGGTTCAGCTTCATATAAGCTTTCAGTCCGGGTTCGGCGCTTGGGAACTGCCCTTTGCCTTGCGCTACGGTTTGGCCTTTGGCCGAAGGAGTAGGCAAGGTTTCGAGCCTCCAAATATAATTGCATTGGTCAAGGTTGGTGTGCAGGTACTGGTTCTCCACTTTGAGCCTTCCGTCAAAGCTTTCAGGGATATATCTTCTAGTAAACTGAATCGGTGACCACACGTCGCGGACGGTGTAGAAGCTGGCTTCCTTCTCGCGGTGCGGACCGAGGATACCGTCGGCGCCCTTGTCGCCGGAGCAATCGATGCTGTCGTTCAGATCACGGCGACGGATACCTTCGTCGAGGAAGGCCCAGATAAAGCCGCCTCCGGAGTTTTGGGAGGTGCGCATCTCTTCCCAGAAATCGCTGAGTCCGGCGCCGGCGCCACCGTCATACAGGGCGTGCAGGAATTCAGTCTGAACGAAAATATCCCTTGAATGATGGAAGGTGTGTACGCCGTAATTATGTGATTTGTAATGCTGGGCGTCGAAGCCGTTATGGTAATGCGTAGGGTGGTAGACGAAACGCTTTTGCGGGTCGAGGGCTTTGAAAACGGGTTCCAAGTCAAGGTCGTAACCGCCCTCGTTGCCGTTGGCGAAGGCGACTATGCTTGGGTGGTTCACGTTGGCTTCCATCATTTGGGTCAATACCCTTTTGCCTATTTCGAAATCGTAAGACGCTTGGTAAGCGCCAAGCTCGTCGAAAACCATCAGACCGAGGGAATCGCAAACGTCGTAGAAATGCTGGTCGTGCGGATAGTGGGCCATCCGGACGGCGTTCATATTCATCTCTTTCATCAGGAGAGCGTCCTCAATGCTTAGGCGCTTGCTGGTGGCGCGTCCCCATTCCGGATGCCAGCTGTGGTAGTTCGATCCTTTGAACACCATTTTTACGCCGTTCAGATAGATACCGTCGTTCGGGCGGGTTTCCACAGTCCGGAAACCGATACGTTCCTTTTTGGTATGGACAGTTTTACCGTTTTTAAGCAGATCCAAGCTGAGGACATAAAGGTTCGGTGACTCACAGTCCCAGGTTTTCACATTATTATAAGTATTTTGAAGCTGAACGTCTCCGTTTTTCGGCAAAGGAAATTCTTTCGCTTCGCCCACTTGCTCACCCGTCACCAAATCATAAAGGGATTGACGCAACGTATATTTTTTCCCTCTGGGTAAAAGCCTTACGTCCACGCTAAGACTACCGTCCATACGGGCGTCTACGGCAAAACCTTCGATCCGCTCTTTGGGAGAGATTTCCAAATATACGGGACGGTAAATACCGGCGACTGTCCAGAAGTCGCCCTCGCGTTCGGCGCTGTTTACGCTTCCGTTTTTCGACATTTTGTCCACTTCCACACGCAGGCTGTTCTTTTGCCCGTAGTGTACCAGTTTGGAGATGTCGTATTTGAACCGATAAAAACCGCCTACGTGTTTGGCGCCGGCTTTTTTGCCGTTGACGAATACGGTGGTTTCCACCATAGAGCCCTCGAATACGATCTCGACCCGCTTGCCTTTGGCCGATTTGTCTACGGTGAATTCATGTTTGTAGATGCCTCGTTCATCGGCTTTCACCATATTTTTGCCGAGGCCGTAGCGTGGCGTTCCGAAGCCCTGAGGTTCCCAACTGGAAGGCACCGGAATAGTGGACCACTTGCCGCTGTTCATTCCTTTGGTACAATAAAAATCCCAGGATACGGCGTCGTCTATGCCTTTGCCCGAGAGGTATTGGCGCTGGCTTTCCTGCGCCACGGCGACCGTGGCGAAAAGAAACAGGAGCGCCGTCAAAAATCTAAACTTGCTCTTCATCGTGCTATATTTGTGCTGTATGGATTTATATTTTTACCGATCGACAATAAATCATCGGGCGGAGGAGTTTTGCCTTGTATAAAACTGGTCGGATCAAGTACCTCAAAAAAGCAATTAGAGCTATGTAGGGCTGGTTTGCAACGGTTTGCGTATCGAAAAAATCCGGGAAGGGTTCCGGCCTCGGTACCAATTTTTTATGAAGAAAAAATCGGGGAGCAAAATGCATGTTTATAAAAAACGACAGCCCCACGCTTAAGGACGAGGGGCTGTCGGAACGAGGTTGGAAATAGATGAGGATTTTACCTTTCGTCCTCGATAAGCGTATGGGCGCATGGCGATTCAAACTCCGCTTGGAAAGTGACATGGTTAATGTCGAACTCGTCAAGCAAAGTCTTCTTTAAATTGTCGAACACCGTTGCGGTATCGCTGATAGGTATGTTTTTTTCAAACTCGATATGGGCTTCCAAATGGGTGTCATTATCGTTGAGTTGCCAAAGGTGGGCGTGGTGCATACCTTTTACATCAGGGTGCTCCGTTACTTTTTGGCTAACGGATTCCAGCTGAATATCCGATGGAGCGAACTGCATCAACACTTTCAAAGTCTGGGTGAGAAGCCCGTACGAAGAATAAATCAGATAAAGAGCCACGGCGATAGACAATAGGCTATCGACCCAATAGATCTTGAAATAAAACATCACGGCACCGCCTATAAGCACGGCCACCGACGAGATCATATCTGTAAACAGGTGCAGGTACGCCGAACGCATATTCATATTGTTGTCGGCTTCGTCCTTGATCAGTAGCACGCTGGCGCCGTTGAGCAAGACGCTCAGGCCAGCCAAAACCATTACGGTCACCGACTTGATCTCGATAGGAGAGTAAAGGCGTTCTACGGCTTCTTTGATCAGGAAAACGGCGATAACCAACAGCGTAGCCGAGTTGATCATGGCGGCGACGATTTCCGCGCGTTTATAACCGAAAGTCCGGCGCTGGCAAGAGGGGCGTTTGGTTAGTTTATTGGCGAAGTAGCTAATAAGCAAAGCCACCACGTCGCTGAAATTGTGCAGGGCGTCGGAGAGGAGGGACAAACTGCCGGAGAGCAGGCCCCCAACCGCCTGTCCGACGGTAATGAGAATGTTGAGGAAAATAGTGACGGCCAGTTTGGTGCCTTTCAGGTCGCCGTGGTGATGGTGGTGATGACCATGACCGTGATTGTGTCCGTGTGAATGGGAATGGGCCATATCTTTTTTGTCATGTATATATTCGGTTGTGCCAATATCGGGAATTTATAGCGCAACCGGGTTGCAATAGGGTGAAAGGCCCTCCGAAATCCGATTTGGGTGATGTTGGGTTCTTTTTTGTATTCCCGGAAATGACAAAGCCCGACGGCCAAATTTATTAACCGTCGGGCTCTGAATTTCTAGTAGGGAGGGTTTGTTAAGGCTTAAAGACTTGTGTCTTTCTTACTGTTAATGATCTCGATAAGGCGTTCAAGTTGCGTATCTCGGTCTCCTAAAATCATATCAAGATCCGCTTCGAGCTTAATGTCGGGTTGGGTTCCGTTACCGTCCAGCGTTTTACCGTTTCGTTGGAGCGATATCATGGTCGAAATTTTATATTTCAGTTCCGAGTTTTTGAGTTCGAAATAAGTGGAACGGCCACTAGACCCGTCAGTGGTAACGCCTACGAGTTTTACGTTATCCAAACCTTTGAATGCGGAGGCCAGAATAGAAGACGCACTAAAGCAGCGCTCGTTCATTAAAATATAGACGTTGCCAGTAAAGGGCTTTTTACCTGTTTTGAGGACCATATAGTGCGGTTCGCTGAATTTTGCGAAATCAAAATCCTTTTCTGGACGGAAAGCTTTGTTGAACCGGTCAATGGCCTTTCGGTCTTTTCGGGTGAACTTATCGGAGCCGTAGCGATAGAGATACCTTTCGTCCATTCCGTCAATTGTTTTTTTATCGTCGGCGTCAGTGCGTACGTAAGCCACGTTGGCGACCCACGGACTCTGATCTTTCGCAACGATATACAGGGCGAGCATATTGATGATATCTCGGCTACCTCCCTTGTTGTAGCGGATGTCGATGATTAGGTTTTCGGCGTGCTGGAAGGTTTTCATGCTTTCAAAAAGGTGATTTTTGAAGCTTGGTTCCTCTTCAAATGAATACATTTTAGGAATCGCCATATACCCTGTTTTTTTCCCTATCCATGAGGACAGTTTATAGTATTTTTTGTCGTCCAGATAGTCGTCGTACTTTCTTCTGATATCCGCTATGCTCACATACTTTTCCCTATTAGTACGAGGGGATGCTTCCAGCGTGATTTTTTGACCGTTAGTATTGGAAAGCGTAAGAGCGATCAGGCCACTGACTTTTTTACCGTTCATATACATAAGCGGGCCGTATTTTCTAAGGTCTTCGGCGCCTCGTGTCAGCATGGAAGCGTATGGAGCCTTAATGTTTTCGGTGGCGAACTGTGACAAGAAGTCCTGCATTTCGATACCGTTAATTGAAGTCAAGTATGGGAAGTCCGCATTATAAAGGTCATATTTCCTGTCGTTCTTTTTGAGGGCGATTAGCTTGTTTTGGTAATTGGCGAGCAACATCGGAAAATAAAGCTTGTCCTGGGGAATGGTGTCGAAATCCACACCCGCCCATTTAACCCTAGCGTGGCGATCGCCTATTTTAAAAATGATTTTTGATACATTGGAAACAAAATCTCTAGTGTCAACTTCCTCCTTTTCTTTGAGCTCACTTCTGAGCTGGCCGATGGCCGTTTTGTAGTCGTAATCTGTGATATGGATATAGGAGGAACGTTCTTCTAGATTGTTTTCAAACTGTCGTAAATCTTCCAACGCTTTTTGTGAGCTAAGTTTTTGTTGGGCGAAAAGGGGTGAGTTCGAAAGTAGGAGTAGTGTGATAAATAATGATCTGAAGAGCGGCATACTTGGTTGATTGTGAGATAAACATGAAATAAGCGCACAAATTACATTAATTTCTTATGAAAATCATTTTGTTTGAGTTTTAAAAGTTCAAAAAAAGACTGATTAAGTTATTTAAATGTTTTTAGTGCAAAAATATGGTTTTGATTAAGGAAAATGAAGATCAGTTATTAATACATAAAATTATATGTAGAGCTTTTTCACCATACGTCTTTTGCTATGGCGTATTTGGAATGGGACAAGAGTAGAAGTACCGCTGAAGAAATCCAGTACATAGATGATAATAAAGAAAAAGAAATGGCAGAACGGAGGGCTTAAGTTTAGATCAGCTATATGCTCTGGGAGAAAAATTTCAACAAACAAAAAGTCCCGCAACTGGCGGGACCTTTTTTATCGAAATACGCTAAAGGCGCATTGTAGTATCTGTGACTTTAGGCACTTCAAGTAAATGAGTTTATGGTTGTAAAGGAACGAAGTCCAGGATTTTAACACAATACCCGAGCAGTCTCTTTACGTTTTACTATTTACTCAGTACCAATCAAATTACGCTTGGTTAACCTCGTCCTTGATCTTGTTGATCGAGGCTTTGGCGTCGCCGAAGAGCATTTTGGTACGCTCCCCGAAGAAGAGCGGGTTTTCGATGCCGGCGTAACCTTTGTTCATACCGCGCTTCATTACCACTACGGTTTTGGCCAATTCCACATCGAGGATAGGCATACCGTAAATCGGGCTCGTAGTGTCTTCTTTGGCCGCAGGGTTTACCACGTCGTTGGCGCCGATTACCAACACTACGTCGGTAGTCGGGAATTCGGCGTTGGCTTGGTCGAGTTCGAGAAGCTTGTCGTAAGATACGTCGGCCTCGGCCAAGAGTACGTTCATATGGCCCGGCATACGTCCGGCAACCGGGTGGATGGCGTATTTTACGTCCACACCCTCGGCCGTAAGAAGTTGCTCAAGCTCGTGGATGGTGTGTTGGGCTTGCGCTACGGCGAGTCCGTAACCCGGTACCACGATTACTTTGCTGGCATACTTAAGCTGGATAGCCAAGTCGTTCGGCATTACTTCTTTCACCACTTGCTCACGGTCGTTGCCTGATCCGCCCGATCCGCCACTGAGTCCGCCCACGAGTACGTGGAGCAGGGTACGGTTCATGGCTTCGCACATCAGTACGGTAAGGATAATACCCGAAGCGCCTACGAGGATACCGCCGATGATCATTACGTTGTTACCGTAAATCAGGCCGGCGCCCATGGCTCCGATACCGGTGAACGAGTTAAGCAAAGAGATAACCACGGGCATGTCGCCACCGCCGATAGGCGTTACGAACACTACGCCGTAGAAAAGAGATACGGCCAACAGGGCGATAACGAGGTTGAAGTCGAGAGAGTCGCCCATAGCGATCATAACGCTGATTGCGATTACGGCGATAAGCGTAAGCACGTTGATCACTTGCGGAGCGGGAAGCTTGAAGTTGTCGCGGAGGCTGCCGTTGAGTTTGCCGTAGGCGATCAAACTGCCTGAGAACGAAACGCTACCGATGATCAGGGCGAAAATGTCGGTGAATACCGCTGCGCTCATCATATCGGTGCCAGCCGGGAGGTTGTAAAATTCAACCAAGCCGATCAACATGGCGCAGGCGCCACCCAGACCGTTGAACAGCGATACCATTTCGGGCATCTTGGTCATCTGGATTTTCTTGGCGGCCACGAGTCCGATACCCGAGCCCAAGGCTACGCCGGCTACGATCCATCCGTAGTTGTTGTTGCCTTCGATAGGCTCGAACAAGGCTACGAGGATACCGAGAATCATACCCGCGGCGGCGGTAAGGTTGCCTTTCCGGGCGGTTTCGGGGTGGCTAAGCCCCTTGAGCCCTACAATAAACAGGATAATGCTGACCAGATAAAGCAGGTCGGTTATAGTTTTTTCCATCGTATTCTATATCAGTGGGGTTCCGGCAGGGCCGGCAATGTTCCCGTTTATTTCTTTTTCTTCTTGAACATTTCCAACATACGGTTGGTCACGGCAAAACCGCCGGCCACGTTGATCATGGCCAAGGCGATACCCAAGGTTCCGAGAACCAACGAGAAGTAGTCGCCCGCTTCGGCACGGCGGATCAGGATGATGGCGCCGATGATTACCACGCCGCTAATGGCGTTCGCGCCCGACATCAATGGCGTGTGCAGTACGGTAGGCACTTTGGAGATAATCTCCATGCCCAAGAAAGAGGCGATAACCAGGATGGTGATCATCCCGAAATTCTCGCCGATAAATTGGATAAGTATTTCTAGCATGGTGGTTCTTTTTGTAGTAAAAAGTAAAGCGTACTCAGTAAAGAGTACCGTGTGCGGGGTAAGAGAGGCGGGATTTATAGGCTAACAGCCTTGCCCAAAGTACTCTTTACCCTTTACTGTTTACTTTGTACTATACATTAAGCATTCTTAGCGTAATAGTTTTCCTTATTATGGGTGATGCAGCTTTTGGCTACGATCTCGTTTTCGAAATCGAGTTCGCCTTGCTCGTTCCACAAGAGCTTGAGGTAGTTCTCGATGTTCTTGCCGTAAAGGATTGAAGCGTGCTGGGCCACTTCCTCGGAGAGATTGGAGTGTCCTACTACGCTTACGCCGTTGTATACCACGGTTTCTTTGTCTTTGGTCACTTCGCAGTTACCGCCGGTTACCGATGCCATATCGATCACTACACTGCCCGCTTTCATGCGGTCGAGGGTAGTTTTCGGTACGAGTGTCGGCGCTGGGCGTCCGCGAAGCAGGGCGGTGGTGATGACGATGTCGGCCTTCTCGGCTTTGTCGGCGATCAGTGCGGCCTGTTTCTTTTTGTAGTCGTCCGACTGCTCTACGGCGTAACCGCCGGCAGCTTTGTCGTCGGTGGCGCCTTCCACCTCTACGAATTTGGCTCCGAGACTTTCCACTTCCTCTTTAGAGGCCGCGCGGGTATCGAAGGCTTCCACTACGGCGCCCAGACGGCGTGCGGTGGCGATGGCCTGAAGACCGGCTACTCCGGCGCCGAGGATCAGTACTTTGGCGGGCGGGATGGTGCCCGCTGCGGTGGTGAGCATCGGCATGTAGCGAGGCAGGAAGTCTGTGGCTTTGAGCACGGCGCGATAACCCGCGATCGAGGCCATTGAAGAAAGTACGTCCATTGACTGGGCCAGAGTGGTACGCGGCACCATGTCGAGGCTGAAGGCCGTGATTCCTTTCTCGGCAAGGAAAACGGTCAGTTTGTCGTCGTTGAAAGGAGCGAACTGGCAAATCAGGATAGCGCCCGGCTTGAGGCTCTGCGCTTCCTCTTGGTTGATCGGATCGATTGAGAAGACCAAGTCGGCGGTGGAGAGGACGGTTTTCCTATCCGTGGCCTCGGCGCCGGCGGCAGTGTAGTCCTTGTCCGAAAATTGGGCGTTGGCTCCCGCTCCGGTTTCCACCTTCACCTCGAATTTGTCCTTGAATTTCTTCACGGATTCGGGGCTGATGGCCACGCGCCGGTCGTCCGACTCTTTAAGTATTCCTAATAGCATGGTACTCATTTATAGTATTGTGGTTTTCTTCTTAAATATACCGGTATCTTGACCAGTGGATTATTTCCCGATAAAATATCGTGTCTTGAGAGCCGTATGAGACCGTTTTGGTCATACAGGCCGATATTTTACGTCAGGTGCTGGAAAAGGTTTCGGTTAAGACCGAGTTTCCTAAATGAGGACGCAAGTTAGTTACATTTGTTTTGGCAGAATATGACCGATATCATCAAAACCGGGGCTGTTAAATAGGAAAAGTCAGTAGAAGCTTTCGGTCCTGTTTCTTTTGGGCACATGGTGCCATTTTCGGCGAGAATGACGGAGGTGTTTGTATTGGATATTCCCGTGTTTGACTTTGGGCTTGCTGAGTGGCGGTCTTTTTTTGGTGCTGTCGAAACCTCGGAGACTTTGTCTTTGGGGATTAGGCAAAAACAGAACCCGCAAAAGGGGGCTGTTGTTGGGCAAAACAAAAGGGCGCCGATTAGCGCCCCTTGTTATTCCATTTAGTTGAACCTTAGTAAAGGACTCTTTACTAAAATTTAATTTTTATCAATGACCATAGAGTCCATGACTTCTCCGTTGAAGGAGTTGATTACTTTCATCTCAAGACGACGGCCGTCTACGCTGAAAAGGCTGAAGTGCCCGTCGTGGGCGGCTTTGGCTACGATTGGTCCGTGGTCGCAGTTGTCCGGATCCGGCGCCCAGTTGCGATTCAGTTTTCCGCCCGCTCCGGTAGTGATACTGATAAATCCGTCCTTGATTTCCGGATAAGTGTTGAGTGAATCCGCCGAGAATTGCGGAATTACGTTGCCGTCTTTGTCGTAAGGCTTCAGGCGCTCGTAAGTGTGGGCGTGTCCATTCAGGAGCAAGTCCACATTATTGCGGGCGAAGACCTCGTAAAGGTCGATCACGTGCTTGTTATCGCTTTTGTAAGAGCAAGTTTTGCCGTTGTGGTGCAGGTATACCACAATCCAGTCGTATTTTCCTTGGGCGTCGGCCAAGTCTTTCTCAAGCCACTTCACCTGCTTTTCAGGCTCGTAGAAATCGCCGTTACGCGAGTCAAGCGCTACGAAGTGCGTGTTTTGGTAATCGAAGCTGAAGTAGTGCTCGTTGCCAGGCAAGATCCACTCTTGGTCGAAATTGTCTTTCGGATTTGTTCCCCAGTCGTGGTTACCCAAGGCCGGGTAAAACGGAATATTACGCATGATCGACCTCATGGGGAAGAAGAAGTTCTTTTCGTAATTCTCGCTTTCGCCCTTGTAATAAACAATGTCGCCGAGGCCGATACCGAAGTCAGGGCGTACGGGCAGGTCGTTGATTCGGCCCGCTGTTACATCGGGAAATCCTTTTTTATGGATATGTTGCCCGATATCGCCCATGGCGTAGTAAGAGTATTTGTTGGTGCCTTTGGCCGGTTCGGTTCTCAGGTAATATTCTTCGCCGAAGGCCAAAAGTGAATCGTTGCTGTAAACCTTATAAAAATATTTGGTACCAGGCTTCAGGCCTTTGAGCTTGACGATGTTCATGGAGTTGACGCGCTGGTCTTCCACAATGCCAGTGGCCGTTAGATTCATGTTTTCCGGACTGGTACCGTACACTACCTTACATTCTTTCGCCACTCCGTTGGTTTTCCATGTTACGGTGGCGCTGTCGCCCCAAGCCATTTGCAGGTACGGTTGTCTTTTGAGTTCCAGTCCTTCGCTGGAGAGTGTGCTTTTTTTCTCTTGGGCACACGAAAAAGTCAGGAGAGCCCCGGCTACGAATGCCAGCGCTTTTCCTTTTCTGTTCATTAGGTTGAACATGATGCGTATGTATTAAAGTACAACAAAATATATCCGAGGATCCATGGCTTATTGTTATAGCGTAGAACACCATGGGGTTTGGATATGGGGCCAAAGTACTAAATTATTTTCCCAATTGGCCGAATTAAAACGGATAGAGACGCATTTGAGCGAAGAATATGTGTCGGGAACCTTGCCGAAATCCAAAAAAAATATTTAGCGCTAATATGGCGTATGTATTCTCGTGTTTTTTGTCGCTGTCAGAGGGATTCGATTCGTGTGTATTCTTTATCTCAAATGTTTTTGTGCGTCGATTTTGACTTTAGTTTCGATCCATTGGCCGAAATCCCTAAGGGACCTTTGGGTAGATTTGGATTAACGGATTTTTGACGGTTAATTTTTTTAAGATGATTAGAGAGAAAATTTCGATAGCGTCGGTAGCTTTGGCCTTGGCTGGTCAAGTATCGTGCATGGCGCCGAAGGAAGAGAGCGAGGGACCGTACAATGTGCTGTTCATAACCGTGGATGACTTGGGCCAAAGGCTGGGCGCATACGGAGACAATCAGGTGCATACGCCGAACATTGACCAACTGGCCTCTCGAGCGGCACTTTTTGAGAATGCTTATTGCGCCATACCGATTTGCATGGGTTCGCGCGCTTGTGCGCTGACAGGGGTGCACGCTCTTTCGCCGAACGTGAAGAACGGACTGCGCAGGGCGGATTCGCAACTCGGGGGAGCGACGGCGTTGCCGAAGTTGTTGAAAGGCCAAGGGTATTATACTATATCAAACGGAAAGGTGTTCCATGATCGAGATGATTCGGAAGACAGTTGGAGCGAGCCGGCTTGGCGCCCGCAGATAGAGGGCAAGAAGTGGCTGGACCCGGATTCGGAGAATTACCAGAAATACAGCAGTTACTCTTTTAAGGATCCGAAAACCAAAAAAAGAAAGAAAGTGGAAGGCTACCGCGGGCCGATAGTGGAAGGAGCCGACGTGCCAGACAGCGCATATTTTGACGGAAAGGTATTGGAGCGTTCCCTGATCGATTTGCGGAGGCTCAAAAAGAAAGGTCAGCCGTTTTTTCTGGCGGTTGGTTTCGTGAAACCGCACTTGCCGTTTTACGCTCCGAAGAAATATTGGGATATGTATGACCGGGAGGCCATCAAGGTAGCCGGGAATACGGATAAGCCTTTGAACCTACCGAAACAGGTACGGGGCTCAAGGGAATATACGATGTACCATCACCGTAATTTGGCCGACAGTACGGTGGAATTTCACAAGATGGCCAGACACGGTTATTACGCTGCGGTGAGTTATGTTGATAGCCTGTTGGGGCGTTTGATGGACGAACTGAAAGCCCAAGGTTTGGACAAAAACACGGTAGTGGTTTTCTGGGGCGACCATGGTTTTCATCTGGGTGAGCATAGTTTCTGGGGTAAACATAACGTAATGTCGAATGCCCTTTCGATTCCGATGATGGTCCGGATGCCGGGGCAGGAGAAGTCGGTTCGGGTATCCGTGCCGGCCAATGCTTCCGACCTTTATCCTACGGTTTGCGAGCTTTTGGGCGTAACCATTCCCGATCATGTGGGAGGAAACAGCTTGGTTCCGTATTTTAAAGGTCAAGGCAAGCCTACGCAGGCCGGTTACTCTTTTGCCCGTTGGCAAGGTGCGGATGTGGTGATGGACGGACGGTATGTATATTCCGAATGGCGCAAGGAAGGCAAAGTGATCGCGAAAATGCTTTACAATCATAAAAAGGATCCGGAAGAGAATAACAATGTAGCCCATGATCCGGTGTACGCTTCGACGGTGAAAGAGCTTTCAAAAGCGCTGGATGCGGAAAGGAAGCATCAAGCGACTGTGTATCCTAAGTAAGCTCTATTCTTTACGGGTTGAGGCTTGGTTTAGCCATTTGTTGTGATATGTTTTAGCATCTGATTCCCTTTCGGATAAAAATTCTGGAAGGGATTTTTTTTGTTTTCACCTCAGCGGAAGTGTTTTGATAGTGAGCCGAAAAGATATTATCGTTATCGTTATTTTTAACAAATTCGAAAAATATTGGTCTTATTGGACTGATTACAAACGTTATAAAAACGGGGCTTACTTTTCCTTTTTCATTATTTAGCTTATTCCGGTTTAAGATGGACTAAGAGCCATTTGTATTTATTCGATGGCGAAATAATTATATGGGCTGATTCGGCTTTTAATGTTACTTTTTTTGAGCGCTTTCCAAAAAACAGGGTATTTAATTCTTCTAATTAAAGAGAAGATTCTCAAGCGTTTTTCAAGTTGAAAGCTTCGATACCTAAGCGAAAAGGAAACCGAATAGTTCAATATATGGCTTGTGTGTGTGTTGGTGTAATGTGTTGCGTACTATAATAATTTGATTTTGTTAAAAAAGCCCGCGGATAGATAATAATGATTATAGTAGCATATGTAATTATCGATTTAATAATAAAAGTTAAGTAGTGGATAGTAAATTTAAAATGTCATAACAAAACAGCTGTCATAATGGCAATGAAATCATATATCTTCATACATTTGTAAATGAACTTGACTCTAAACGCCAATTGTTCATTAACGCCGAAAGGCGATTATATCTCAAAAAAGAGTCAAGATTCATCGATTAATACAAAAATGTAGTGTTGATTATGAGAAGGTGTGAGCGAACCGTATTGCTATTTTTTGGACTTGTCATAGCGTTGGGGACAAGGGGATTTTCACAGGAAACTTCTGCGGACAGCCCAATACCTTTTAACGCAAAGGCAAAGACTGGGCAACTTGGCAACGGGTTTCGATATTATATGCAGAAAAACGGAATTCCTAAAAAGGAAGTCCACTTTCGATTGATTATAAATGCGGGGTCAATCTTGGAGACCGAAGAGCAACGAGGCTTCGCACATTTTCTGGAGCATATGGCCTTTAATGGCAGTGAGCATTTTCCCGGTAATGGCATGATCGATTATTTGCAATCGATCGGCGTGGAATTCGGGATTGACCTGAACGCTTATACCGGCTATGACGAGACGGTGTACATGTTGCCGATGCCGGACAACAAGCCTGAGACGCTGGATCAGGGATTTCATATACTTGGGGATTGGCTTGGTGGACTGAAACTGAACACCGAAGATATTGACAAGGAGCGTGGTGTGATCTTGGAAGAATGGCGCACCACTATTGGCCTGCAGCAGAGGCTCAAGGACGAAATGTATCCTTTGCTTTACCACGGCTCCCGCTATTTGGACCGCCGTCCGATTGGTTTGATGGACGTGGTGACCAAGGAAGGCAACGACGAGGAAATCCGTAAGTTTTACCGTGACTGGTATCGTCCGAATTTGGCGACGCTGGTAGTCTCGGGTGATTTTGACGAAGCCGATATGCTCAAAAGAATTGAGGGCACTTTCGGTAAAATGAAAAATCCGGAAAACGAGAAGGAGAGAAAGCGTTACGGTGTGCCGAAACACAAGGAGACGTTGGTGAATATCATCCAAGACAAGGAAATCACCACCACATCGGTAAAAATCATAAGCAAGTTTCCTCACAAAGAGGAAAAAACACTGGGCGACTTGAAGCGTAGCGTGGTCAACCTGCTCTACACGTACATGGTTAACCAGCGTCTGAACGATATTTTCCAGAAGCCGGGCGCGCCTTTCCTCTATGCGCAGTCTTATGCCACCGCCGCTTCGGGCGGTACGGACCGTTACGTTTCTTTGGCTACCGTAAAATCGGGGCAGATAGTCGAAGGAGCCAAGGGATTGGCCAGAGAACTCGCTCGCATCAAGATTTACGGGTTTACCCAAGGAGACTTGGACCGCAAGAAAGAAATTCTGCATAAGGATTTTGACCGAGCGGCTATGGAAGAGGACAAGCAGACTTCGGGACAAATCGTGGGGATGCTTTCCAATCACGTTTTGTATGGCGAGGAGTATGCCGATATTAAATTCAAAAAGGAATTCGTACAGCGGGTACTCAAAGAAATCACCCTTAAGGATATCCAGAATCTGGTAAACGAGTATATCTCCGGTTCCGAAGAAAACCGTGTGGTTTTGGTCACGGCCCCGGAAGGTGACCCTGTACCTACTAAGGATGAGCTGTTAAAAGGTTTGGCGGAAGTTTCCGACGAAATTATTACGGCTTATGAGGGTATGGAAATCGACAAGCCGTTGATGTCCGTGCTTCCCGAACCTGTATCGCCTGTTAAGGACAAACATGATGAGGTATTGGACATCACTACCTTGGAATACGCAAACGGTGTGACGGTAACTTTGAAGTCTACCACATTCAAAAATAACGAAATACGCTTTTCTTCATTAAGGGAAGGCGGTTATTCACGGGCTTCTGACGCAAACTTCGATAACGCCTCCATGGCGGCCACTTTGGTAAGCCTTGGCGGGTTGGGCGAATTCGACACTCAGCAAGTGGACCGTATCAATTCCGGAAAACAGGTTTACGTAGCCCCTTATATGCATCGTTATACGGAGGGTGTTTCCGGTTTTTCATCGAACGAGGATTTCGAGACGCTGTTGCAATTGACATATCTGACGCACACGGCTCCGCGAAAAGACGTTCCTCAGTTTGAGCATTTCATTTCTAACAAAAAGGAATATAACCGAAAAAGCCTCAATAATCCGGATTCGTATTTCACCGACGGGATAAACAAGGTGATGATGCAAAACAGCCCGAGGACAGCCACTTTGCTGACACCGGAAAAGCTGGACAAAATTGATCTGGACAAGGCTTTTGACTTCTACGTTTCCCGTTTCGGATCCGCAAGAGGCACTAGATTCTTTATTGTGGGAAGTTTTGAAACGGAGAAAATCAAGCCCTTGCTGAACCGTTACTTGGGGAGTTTGCCCGGAAATAAAATCAAAGCCGAATTCGTAGATCACGGAGTGAGGCCTCCGAAGACGGCCGAGCGTTTTGATTTTCCGAAAAACAAGGTGGACAAGTCGAAAGTGATTCTTCGGTTTACGGGGATATACCCGTCGGGGCAAGAGGAGCGCATAGCTATGGGGATGTTGAGCGATTTGCTGACCATCCGCCTGACCAAAAAGATCCGTGAGGAATTGGGAGGCGCTTACGCTCCGTTTTCGAACGCTACGGTGATGCAAAGACCTTTCAATCACTTCAGGCTGGACGTATATTTCACCTGCAATCCCGATAAGCTCGACACTTTGGTGTCCGCAAGTTTCGGTGAGATTGAGCAACTGAAGAAATCGATTTCCGAGGAAGATCTCGAAAAGGTGAAAAAGGCGTTGCTCAAAAACAGGGAAAACTCATTGGAAAGCAACGGCTATTGGCGCCGGGTGATGGAAGACCAGTTCACTAGGGGCGAAACGGCCAAGGATTTTGAGCGCTACGAAGGCCAAATCAGAAATATCAGCGAGAAGAAGCTGAGAAAACTGGCCAAGAAATATTTCAAGGTGGACGAGTGCCTTGAGTTTGTGCTTAGCCCAGAGAAGTAGTGGGATGACCTGAAGGGAAGAAGCTGAATTAAATAATCGGAAATAATCTAGGAACCTTTGCGGAGCTCTGCTTGCGAAGGTTCCCAATTCAATATTAGGGAAATATGGGAAAACGTTTAACTGTGTTAGTTCTCCTGTCCATATTTTTATTGGGCCTAGGGGATATTACATATGCGCAAAAGCAGCTGACCGTTAAGGGTATCATTACCGATTTGGAAACGGGAGAGGCTCTGATCGGCGTAAACGTTGTTCTGAAGGGAACCACCTCCGGCGTAGTGACAAACTATGACGGACAATACAAATTCGGGGGGCTTGTTTCGGAAAACGTTCTGGTGTTTAGCTACATCGGGTATGAAGATCAGGAAGTGCAAGTGGGCAACCGTACCATCGTGGATATTCAGCTGAAGCCGGAATCGCAGACGCTGGAAGCGGTAATGGTATTTGGCGAGAGCCAAAAGGATACGAGGTCCATTACAGGTTCGGTTTCGAAAATCGATACCAAAGTGTTCTCGGCGGGAACGCCGGCGGGCTCGTTTGACCAGTTGTTGCAGGGGCAGGTTGCTGGATTGGCGATCCAAGCCAGCGGAGAACCTGGTGAGAAGGCGAAGATCAGGATTCGGGGCAATAACTCTTTTGGAGTACGAGCCAAGGACGACGCCGAGCTGTCGGCGGCGAACAGGGCAAACGAACCGTTATACATAATGAATGGTACGCCGATTTCGTCGGAAGTGTTTAACACAATCAACCCTGACGACATTGTGGATATCCGTGTTTTGAAAGACGGTCTTTCGACTGTGGAGTATGGTACGCGCGGTGCGAACGGCGTGATCGAGATCAAAACAAAGCGGGGTATTGTGGGCAAGACCACTTATAATGTCCGCTATCAGCATACCGTGAAGCCTATTTCGGGCCTTGGGGGAATTGAACTGATGGGATCGGCTGAGAAATTGGCCCTCGAACGCGAGCTTAGCGTAGTCAGCGGTTTGGGCTTTATCTACTCGCCAAAACCCGGGGACGACGAGGACGTGCTTCTTTACAAACAAAGAAAATACAAAGAGCTGGAAGGCAAGAATACGGATTGGCTTGAGGAACTTTCACGAGTTGGCCAAGTCAAAGACTTGCAGTTCAGCATGTCAGGCGGTAGCGACGATACCCGTTTCTATTTGTCGGGAAGCTACTACGACGAAGAGGGCGGTTACAAAAACTCTTGGGCCAAGCGTTTTACCACAAGGCTGAACTTGGACCATAACCTGAACAAAGACATGGCCGTTGGGGTGGACGCCTCAATCGGGCGAAGCCAGCGTTCACAGTCCAAAAGTTCGCCGGCGGCGTTGATCTACACTTTGCAACCTTATGAGACTCCCGGTAGCGAAGAGTTCATCGCCCGTACGCCGGGTAGCGGAAGCGTGAATTTTGCCGATCCGTTTGACGAACTCTATAAGCAATACGGAGAGAACAACTCTTGGCGAATCGATTTGAATTCTCGTTTCAACTGGACATTGCAAGATGGGTTGAATGCGAAAGCGTCGGTAGGAATGACATATAACGATACTGAGTACGATAATGTCAACTTGCCTAATGAGGATTTTCCAAACCAGACATCGTCAAAGTATCTTGGCTCACTGTCTAAAAACGAGTCAAAGTCGTTGGCCACTAGGGTGAACCTCGGACTTAATTTTATCCGCAATTATGGTGATCATATGATCACTGCCAGAGCGGGAACAGAATACATCCTGACAAATTACTGGAGCTTCGGATTTAAGAGTGTCGGACTTTCTCCGAAAGTGGACCCTGTAATAGGAATCAATCCGAATTCCAAAGTCAATTCGAACAAGCGTAGCGAAGCCCTCTTAGGTACTTACGCCCAAGCGAGTTACGGATATGATGATCGTTATGATATTTCGGGATCGTTCCGTTATGACGGCTCGTCAATCTTGCCCGAAGACAAACGTTTTGTTTCCGCTTGGGGTGTCGGTGGAGCTTGGAACGCCAAAAACGAGAGCTGGCTCACCAATACGGAACTGTTTGACCAACTGAAACTGCGGGTTTCGTATGGTGTGAACTACAATTCCGGCGGTATTCGTCAAACTTTAGGCTTGCCGTTCTACGACTTTACGGCCAGCGACACTTATCGTGGCCAGCGTACCCTTAACCTTTCGGAATTCTACAATCCCGATTTACGTTTCGAAAGAACCAAACAATGGAGTTTGGCCCTTGACTACGGTATTTTGGAACACCGCATTTACGGTACGGTGGAAGTTTACACCAAAAATACCGACGACTTGTTGGCTTCCATTAGTATCCCGTCCAGTAACGGATACAATGACCTGTTGCAGAATATTGGATCGCTTCGCAACAGAGGTATTGAGGTACAGGTTAGTGCGGTCAGTGTTCGTACGGACCATTTCCGCTGGACTACTAGCATGAACTTCTCGTACAACGTGAACGAGATTACGGACCTTTATTCTCAGGAAGAGCTGCGGGTAGGGTCTGAAGGTTATTTCAAAGTGGGCGAACCTGTAAACAGCGCTTTTGTGAAGCACTGGGCGGGAGTGAACCCCGTGAATGGCCAACCGCTTTACTATAGCCGTGATAATGGGGATCTGATTTACTCCGGACCTGCAAAACAGACTATCGGTTTCGGTACTTATGACCATCCGCTTACTGGAGGTTTTACCAATATTTTCAATTACAAAGATCTTGAGGTGTCGACCCTGTTCACATTTGCTTGGGGAGGTGTAAACTACAATAACCTCAAGGCGCTGATGATCCGAAATGTAAAGAACGGAGAAGTTCCCTACGATGGATTTCTCGGCGATATCTGGCTCAAACCCGGTGACGAAAAACCATTGCCGTATCCAAAATTCTTTACCGGAACTTCGGTTAACTCGCTGTTCTTGGAGAACGCCTCGTACATCCGCTGGAAGAACATCATCGTTCGCTATAACCTTTCGGAAAAGCTGAATATCAAAGGGGTGCAAGCGATAAAGCTGACAGCCCAGGCTAACAACCTGTTGACTATTACCGGCTATGAGGGTATTGACCCTGAGATTACCGGCGTGGGGCAACCTTTGCCTAGATCATTCACTCTCGGATTCGATGTTACTTTCTAACTCTGGGAACTCGACAAAATCTAGAAGACAATGAAAAACAAGATAAAAAACAGCCTGTTGGCCGTTCTTGCGTTATGCTTCTCGGCTTGTGGGCTATTGGATATAACCCCGGATAGCGTGGTGCCCGGAGAGAAGGCATTCAACGACATTCCGTCGTACCAAATGGCTCTCAACCGTCTGTACCGTGACCTTACCGAGACAGTGAGCAACATGCAGACGACTGACTTTGCCTCAGACGATTTCGGGACGGTGATTGAAGGCTACGCTTCCACTAATTTCTATATACACAAATGGGATTACGTATCCTTGCCGCAACCGTATGTTTGGAGCTACCAGTATATATTGGTTTCCAAGGCGAATGTATTGACAGATAACTACCAATATGTTCCGGCGCTTAACGAGAGCGAACAGGCTCGGAAAGACCAAATCCACGCTCAGGCTATCGCTATCAGGGCATGGTCGTTCTTCAATCTCGTACAATTGTATGCGGATCGTTTTGACGGATCAAACGGGTCGGAACTCGGAATTCCGCTGAAATTGAAATTGGATAGGGAGTACCTTCCCCAATCACCGATTCAGGCTGTATACGAACAGATTTTCTCGGATCTCGACAAAGCCGAGAAAGTGTTCACGACAACAGATTTCTCACCGGCTAGCACAGACAAAGCCTACGTTTTCGGACTGGAAGCGGTGCGTGCGCTTAAGGCCCGCGTGGCGCTTTTTATGGGCGACATGGAAAAAGCCAAAGAGAACGCAAGACACTTTGTCGACACTCCTCTACTCTCGAAGGACAATTACTGGATGCTTTGGGAGGATCAGTTCGGTTCCTTAAATAAGGAGATCATCTTTATGACCCACGACCTGAGCGACACCGACGATGCTGATTTGGTGGATTACTTCCAAATTTATGACGCTAATAAGGTCAAGCTTTCCAGCGACTTGATGGCGACGTTTGAAGCCGATGATATTCGTAAAACCTCAGATTATATCGCAAAAGACAAAACGCCTTACAAATACATCGTCCCCGTTAATGACCGAAATGACAAGATAGACCGGAACCTGCACTACAAGCACTTTCGGGTGGCGGAACAATACCTGATATATGCCGAAGCGATTTTGGATACAGACAAACCGGAAGCCTTAAGGGTAGTGAACAAACTCCGTGAGGCCCGAGGCGCCAGTGCGTTGACCGATCTAGACAAAGCTTCGCTTTTGGCCGAAAGGCGTAAGGAGCTTTTCACGGAAGGATTACGCTTTTATGACCTGAAACGTCTGGCATCCGAACTGAACATTATCGTGACACGTGAGACGGGAGAGGTTTTGAGTCCCGGATCAGAGCTTTACAATTGGAAAATTCCGAGAGACGAAACAGATTCCAACCCACATATCGACTAAAACATGAAGACAAAAGCTCTAATGATACTTGCATGTCTGGCCTTTTGCTTTTCATGCGACGACCCTTACGAGAATATTCCGGATGATAAATCTTACAACGGGAAACCATTCGTAAGTCTGAGCTCCGAGAGCGGAGTCATCAACTTAAACGGAACGACAAAAGGCGCCTTGACTGACAGCGTAGCCTTAAGCCATAGACAAGACCACGATATAACCGTGACGTTGGAATTAGTCGAAAGATTCACAGTAGGGGAAGTGGGTACGCACTTCACTTACGAGAATAACCTGACGATCCCGGCGGGGGCTTTCTATGGCCATTTCAAGGCCGAAGCTCTTGATGTGAAAGAAGACGGGGATGTCAAAATCTCTGATTACAAGTTGTCTGTCCGCATTAAGTCAGTTGACGACCCCAATATCATTCCGGGGCTTTACGGTAACAAGCTAGAAGGGGAAGAACGCCAGAAGCGTTATAAAACTATTTCATTCAGAAAGTAGGGACCTCCTTGTCTCGTTTGCTGGCAACAGAAGTCTGAGCTCGGGACAAAAACGGATATCGAACACATAATCTTTTCAAACGGGGCCCCGCCCCATAAATAACACAACCATGCGTAGATTTAATTTATTCTTTTTGCTCCTTTTGGGAGGACTTGTAGCTTTTAGTTCTTGCTCAAGCGACGACGATGAATTGACAGAAGAGGAAAAGGACCAGATTGAGCTTGATAAGAAAGTCAAGGAAGCGGACGAAGCTTTTGAAAAGTTAGTTTCCAAGAAGTGGACAATTAAAGACTTTGTTAGCTCTGAAGACTTGAAAAAAGCCGTAGAAAGTGATGACACCAGGGCTTCTCAGATCGATACCCTTGGAAAAGCTGCCGCAACGGGAAGATTCAACCTTAGTGCGACTTTCACAAAAGAAGGTGACAAGTATTTTATGGAAGCTGCCATCAACGTCCCAGAAGCTGACCTTGAAGCGACTTTGTTAAAATATCAGGATATTATCTTCGGTTTTGAAGCAGGTTTTCTCATTGTTGATCCAGGAGAAGATGGAATTAAGTTCTACTCAGCAGAAGTAAAGCGTATGATCTTGGCACCATTTGCTCCTGATGCATTGAGTAAAGATGAAATTGCTGATACTAAAACTGGCAACTCAACTCTTAAAGTTAAACAACAAGATTTGACAGGAAAATCTCTTGATGATGTGATTCTTGGCTACAAGAAACTTATAGATGGAAACAATGACCGAATCTTCTTCAACGAAGATGGTGATTTAGTTGTGGAAGTTACTCACGAGGACTTTGGGACTTACCACTGGGTATATACGGAGGTAACCGAGTAATCATCCAATCATATAATAAGAAAAAGAGGTCTATCCGGCCTCTTTTTTTGTATTTGCCAAAACCAGAACCGACATGAAAGCACTCAACTTTTTACCACTGATTTTTCTAGTAAACACGCTCTTTTCCTGTTCGTCTGATTCGGAAGAAGAAATAAAGCCTATTGAGGAACCCAAGTCGTTTGTTATCGGGCAGGATAACTTTGAGATAGGCGAAACGGAGAGCGCAAATCCAACATTGTGGCTGGATCTATTGTCTTTGGACGGCGAATCCAAGAGTTTCATTATCGCTGATAGCAAGCCGGAGGGTGACACATGGATGTACGTGAACCAATACTGTTCGGTATTAAGCGTTTACTGGCTCCAAAGCGACTTGAAGGAAGGCTTGCGCTTTAAGAGCTTGGCCTTTGAAAAGAAGAAGGAGGCTACAAACAAATTGATTTCTTTCGAAAGCCTAAACCACCAAGCCAAGTACGCCGAAGAAGCGTTGAAAGGGAAGTTGGTTACAAAAGAAAATTTTTATCAGTTGATTGAAGCGGGTGAAAACGGTGCTTTGGCTTGGTTTGGGAATGATACGCATGTGCTTGGAATCAGAATAGTGGGGAGCGAGTATTATTTCTATGATTCGAACGGAGGAAAAGTGACTGTATTTACTGAGTTGTCCGAATTGAAAAAGCAGATTGAGAAATTCTCGCCAAATGTCTTCGTTTTTGCTGAGTGAATAGAATAGGTTTTTCATAAAAATAGCCCCACATAAATATGCGGGGCGTGATTGTCTCGCTGACTATTCCATATAGAGCGGTTCAATTTTTAGTGCTACGGTCATTTTGTGGACCAAACTGTGTAGCTTTTCGGCGGGCATTGGATTTTTACCCAAGTGCCGCCTTGCGTATAAGGCTCCCAATTGGAGTTGCCGGTATAGTCCTTAATCTGGCGGTTTGACCAGTTTGTCGGAATCCACCGTTCCTGCCAGTTGTCAGAGTTGTTCAGGTAAACGATCAGTCCGGGTTTGCCGTCGTGGCCGTTACGCTTGGCTACGTATTCGTCGTTGTCGGCATGGAGAATGTCCGTTGACCCGCCAGCTAAATTATTGTGGATCCAGATCAGGTTGTTGATCTTGTCTTTGTCGAGCCACTCCTCGTAATCTCTGTAGAAAATACACGGCAAACCTTCATGCGTAAGGATGTAGGCGTAGGCCAGCATCTTGTTCCAGATTTCGTTAGTGTCGTGGTTCGATACGAAGGTTACGGCCTTGAACGGATTGCGTTTCCACAACATGTCGTCGTTCAGACGGGCGAGGTTGTTGCCGTCGAAGGCGTCTTTCATGCGATAGTAGCAAGCGAAGTCGAAAGCGCTACTGTTGGCCTCATTTGCCCACCATTCCAGTGTGCCGGCGTTGCCGTCCCAGTATTCGCCTACGGAGAACCCGCCTTGGTGATTAACCCATTCGCGCACTACCCAAGGTTCGAATCCTTTTACAAAGTCGAAACGCCATCCGTCGATGCCGATTTCGTTTTTGAGGTAAGTGGCGAAAGATTCATCAGACTTCCACAGCCAGTCTTGCACATACACTTTGTGGTGGCAAAGATCCGGGAAATGGGCCGTTAAGTCCGGATTATCGTCCGGAGGAAACATCAACGGGTCATTGTTGTGGATATGGTTCGGGTGGAAATCGTGCTGGGTACGATTGAATTTGCCCGAAGCCGGCTCAAATTTCGTCCACGTGTCTTTTGGCTCGTAATATTGGTTGTCCTCCAGTTGGCCACCACTGTTATGGTTGATCACGATATCGGCTATAACCTGGATGTTGTAGCGGTGAGCTTCGGTCACCATGTCCTTCAGCTCTTCTTCGGATCCGAAACGGGTTTCTATGGTTCCGTGCTGGTCGTATTTCCCCAAGTCGAAATAATCGGAAGGGTCGTAACCCATGGATGTTCCGCCACCCGCGGCTTTCGATACGGGCGGAATCCATACCGAAGATATTCCAGCGGCGTTCCACGAAGGTATCTTGTCCTTTATAGTGTCCCACCAGATTCCGTTTTTGTGGCTACTTCCGTCGGTCTCCTCAAACGGGACATCCCAGTAGAAACCTTGCATCATCACCTCACCCTGCTTGGCAACTGCGTCCGGAGCCGGGGTCACGGCAGTTTGTACCGCAATGGATTGACTTTGCGTTTCTACCGATTCCTGTACGCCGAAATTGTCGCAGGCCGAAAGGGCCACGGCGCTAAACGCCCAAAAGGCAACGCTTCTGGCGACATTGGCAAGTGTGTGTCGTTTTCTTTCCATAGTACACTGAGTTAAATGGTTAGAGTTCAGTGTTTCGAAATCGATTGCGCAAAAAATATCAAAACCTTGTCTCTGTTAAATGCAAAACAGAAATAAAGTCAGATATCAATCAAGGTTTCCTTTCTTTTTTACCCTTTTTCATCCCGAAAACGTTTTCGGAATTATTTAATTGTAAATGTGGGGGCGAAATTTATGCTGTTTTTTCAATTCACATATTTCTATATGTTATAAGTGGCTTGAGTTTTATTAATAGTCTTTTGTTTCTGCCTAGACATTGGCCGTCAATTTGCTGGCGTAATCGGGGACGGTGATTGGGCCGTCGGAACCGAATACAAACAAGAGAATGAAACCAAAATCTTTCTTTTTCCAGACAGTTGCGTTAGCCGTTTTAGTGTTGTTGTCGGCATTTACGATTTCCTATGCGAAAGAGGCGAAACCGGGCCGAAATGGCCTGTCGGTGTCCATTCAGGTACAGACACCAGTGTCTTGTTCAGGTGGGACTGACGGAGTGTTAAGAGTGAATGTCACGGGAGGCATCGCTCCGTATACTTATTTATGGTCCAATGGAGCGGAGGGACAAAGCGTTTCCGGTTTATCCGCCGGCGAATACAGCGTAACTGTTAAAGATGTAAATGATCAGGAAGCTGTAGCTTCTGTGGTTCTCGGTGTATCCGATACGGAAAAACCTGTGGTTTTGGTCAAAGATATTACTTTGGTTTTGGACGCTTCTGGGAAGGCTAATTTAACTCCCGATGATGTCGATATCGGAACAACGGATAATTGCGGGATTAAATCTTTGACACTTAGCCAAACTCTTTTTTCATGCGTTTTTGAGGGCGAAAACACAGTTACGTTAACCGCTGAGGATTTTTCGGGAAATAAGGAAACCGCCACTTTTACTGTTACGGTAAAGGACGAAGAACTGCCGATGGTGGTGACAAAGGATATTTCTGTCAAACTGAACGAAGACGGAAACGCTGTTATTCGTTCCCGGGACGTTCATGTCAGTTCCTTGGATGTATGCGGAATCGAGGGAATGAACGTGGTGCCTTCGGTTTTTGATTGTAATGATGTGGGACCAAATGTGGTGACCCTGAAAGTACGGGACAATAGCGGAAATGTGACAGAGGCCAAAGCTACCGTCACTGTGCTTGATTTTATTTCCCCTGAAATTATATGCCCCGCCGATATTACGGCTGGAATTTCGCCGCTGGAAGAAACAGTTTTTGTAGAAGTGCCGGTGCCGGAAGTGACCGATAACTGCGGAGAGAATCTGGTTTTGGAAAACTCATTTAATGAAACTGAAGTAGCTTCCGGCCTTTATCCAGCGGGAGAGGCAGAGGTCCGCTGGACGGTAAAAGATTCCGGAGGGAATAGTGCGACATGTACGATGATCATAAAAGTCGATGAAAAGCAAGTGGCTCCAGTGATCGAACCTATACCGGAGCTAGTGGTAAACGAAGGGGAGAAACTTGATCATCGCATATTCGCCCATGATCCGAATGGGGGTCCTGTAGTTTTGGAATTGTCCGATGAAGCGCGTAATGCCGGACTGGATCTTACTCCGGAAAAACACCTTTTGTGGACGCCAACGGAACAGCAAGGCCCGGCCATATATGAATTCGATCTCAAAGCGAAAGACTTAAACCATCCTGATTTAGTGTCTCAGACGAAGATTGTCATTCGGGTGAATGAATTGAACACTCCCCATACCGTTGATCCCGTTGCGGATGTGTTGACTTCGGAACATGAGCAGGTAAGCTTTAATTTGGGCGTTACCGATTCAGATTTGCCTGCCCAAAAGTTCACTTTTGCCTTAGCTCCCCAATCGACTTATACGGATGTAACCGTGGATCCGAATTCGGGTATAGTGCAGTGGTCTCCGGGCGAGGAGTACGGCGGTGTAACCCATAAGCTGGATTTTGTTGTTGTGGATGACAGCTCTCCCGCCTTGTCTGTCCCGATTTCCGTAAATGTGACCGTTCGAGAGGTCAATGATCCCGTAAAGGTGGAAACCGTAAGTCCGCAGGCCCAAGTGATGTCTGTTGGTGATGCGATTCCCGCTCTTAGGTTCCGTGTTTCGGACCCTGAAGGGCTTGATGTAAGCACGCAAGTTTTGGTTATTTCCAGTCCGGCGGGTGTGATTGATGACAATGATTTTTTG